>CAZFLF010000837.1:0-3831 GCA_964519825.1 uncultured Pirellulaceae bacterium
AATCTGGTGTTGTGCACGCCGGGCGGTCCGGCATCAATGATCGTCGCGCTCGACAAGATGACCGGCCAGGAAGTTTGGAAGTCAGCCGTACCGGCTTTTGGTGACAAGGGAAAGGACGGTGCGGCGTACTCGTCGATCGTGGTGTCCAACGGCGCGGGTGTGAAGCAATACGTCCAACTTATCGGGCGCGGTGTCATTGGGGTGCGCGCCACTGATGGCAAGTTTCTGTGGGGTTATAACCTGGTCGCCAATGGCACTGCCAATATCCCGACTCCGATCACCAGCGGAGACTACGTGTTCTGCTCATCCGGATACAACACGGGTGCGGCGCTGTTGCAGCTTGCACGTGACGGTGACGGCGTCAGCGCGGACGAAGTGTACTTTCTGAACGGAAACGTTTTCCAGAATCACCACGGCGGCATGCTGCTGGTCGGTGACTACATCTACGCGGGAACCGGACACAAAAATGGATTTCCCATCTGCATCGAACTAAAGACCGGAAAGGTTGTCTGGGGTGGAAAGCATCGGGGCGAAGGAAGTGGCTCGGCAGGCGTTGTTTACGCGGACGGTCACATCGTCTTCCGATACCAGGACGGTAAGCTGGCCTTGGTGGAGGCCACTCCGAAGGGATATCACTTGAAGGGTACTCTGACTCCGGATTATCAGGAGCGGGAAAGCTGGTCGCATCCGGTGATCGTCGGCGGACGGTTGTACTTACGGGAACAGAACAAGCTCATGTGCTACGACTTGGCGAAGTAATACGAAGTATCAACCATGCGAACGTTGATCAAGAACGCGCAGGTCGTCCTGCCTGCCGGCATTCACCGCGTCGCAGTATTGATTCGCGACGGCGTCATCGCCGATATTGATCCGGCGGCTCAAATTACCGCCGACGAAGTGGTTGATGCCAATGGCCTGCACCTGATTCCCGGAGTGATCGACGATCAAGTCCATTTCCGCGAGCCAGGGCTGACTCACAAGGAGGACCTGCACTCTGCCAGCCGAGCGTGCGCCAAAGGGGGTGTCACGACTTTCTTGGAAATGCCAAATACTAAACCTGCCGCCACGAACCAGACGCTCATCGAGCAGAAGCTGCAACTCGCCGCGGAAAAGAGTTTGGTGAACTACGGGTTCTACATCGGTGCGACACCCCGCAACCTTGACGAACTGCGGGGAGCTCACCGCACGCCGGGCATCAAAATCTTCATCGGTTCCAGCACTGGCGATTTGCTCGTGGACGATCAAGAAACGCTCGAACGAATCTTCGCGGAGACGACTCTGCCGATTTGCGCCCATTGCGAAGATGAATCCACAGTTCGCACCAACTCGGCAAGGTTGGCGGGTACTAGTGATGTCGCCGATCATTCGCGAATCCGCGACCATCAGGCCGCGGTGATTGCCACTCGACGGGCGATCGATCTTGCGCACCGACACCGGCATCGTTTTCACGTGTTGCACGTGTCGACAGCGGACGAGACCGACTTATTGGCCGACCATCGCGGCTTAATCACGGCGGAAGCCTGCCCGCATCACTTGCTGTTCAGCGTCGACGACTACGCTCGGCTCGGTACGCTTGTGCAGATGAATCCATCCCTCAAAACGCGACAGGATTGTGAACGACTTTGGGAATCGCTGCGGAGCGGACTTATCCAAGTCATTGCGACCGATCATGCTCCCCATACGCTCGAAGAGAAGCGGCAGCCGTATCCGAAGTCGCCGTCTGGATTGCCGGCGGTGGAAAACTCGCTGGCATTACTGCTCGATCAAGTCAGTCGCGGTCGATGTTCGCTGGAACAAGTCGTTCAGTGGATGTGTGACGCCCCGGCCCGAGTTTGGGATCTCGTCGCCAAAGGGCGAATTGCCGTCGGCTATGACGCCGACCTCGTGCTCGTCGATCTAGACCGCACGGCCACGGTTCGCAACGAACAGCAGGAAACCAAATGCGGCTGGAGTCCGTGGCAAGGAGTGAGTTTGACCGGCTGGCCCGTCCGGACTTGGGTCATGGGGCGTGAGGTCTTCCGCGAAGGCCGAGTCGTAGATAGCGTGCGTGGCCGCGAAGTCATTTTCGATCATGCCCGCGGCGGGTATTGGGCTACTACTTAGACTTGCCGCGAATTTTTTCAGGAATCGAGCGAACCTGATCGCCGATGATGCGTCCTATCGGGCAGACGGTTGTGATTCTCGATTTGTCGCTCCGTGCTGGCAGGCTTTTGCTGTTTGCAGCTCTCGGTTTTACCGAGTATGCTTGTCGCATCGGGTTGTCAATGAAACGGGCTGGCTCTTATCGGCTGGACCTGAATCGACCGTAACCCTTGTGAATCTAGTGTTTTAAGTTCTCTCTGACTTGCGCTACCGCGCGGGAGGAATGTCATGCGTCACGTCAATCAGACCACCATAAACGTCGTTGTTAACGATCGCTCGGATCGCACGAACGTGGTCAAGACGTTACGCGGCAACCTCCAGCGGCTGCGTTTCTGTCTGCGCGAAGCCTGTTCCGCCATTGCGCTAGCAAAGCGCATGGCACAACCAGGCTTTGAGGCCATGTATGTGGTCTCAGCCAGGTCGCCCAGTTGGGGCGGCCATCGCCTGTCCGGCGGACCTGGCCATCCGTCAAGAAGCTGAACTCGCTGAGTTCTCGACATCTTGATGAAACGCCAGGTCGGAAGTCCGGCCGAGTGGCTTTGCTTTGTGCAGACCACTTCGCCCGACGCAGTCCGTCACCCGTTTTCGCGCTTTTGCCCAGAGAGAATTCCGATGAACGCTACCCTCGACGAGGAACTGATTTCTACGACTGACTTGGTCCTGGCCGCTCAGCAAGGGGACCGCAACGCGTTCGGCGAGCTGTTTCGCCGATTCGAGCGGTCGGTCTTCGCCATCTCCCTGCGCCGGCTGCGGGATTTTAACGAGGCCCAGGAGCTGACCCAGGAGGTTTTCATCCAGGCGATGACGAAACTGATCCAGCTCCGTGAGCCGGAGTGCTTCGGTGGCTGGTTGAAGGCGATCGCGCACCGGATGGCAATCAACCGTATCGTGCGGCGCGCGCCGGACCGTGCGGTTGAGCCGGAATCGCTCGAGGCCACGTGCATCGAGCATCGCACCCCTCTGTCGCTTGTGATGGAAGGCGAGCGGTGCAGTCAGGTCCGGGCTGGCTTGAACCGATTGCGCGAACTCGACCGCGAGACGCTAGTCGCGTTCTACGTGCATGGCCAGTCGCTGATCGAAATGAGCGAAGAGTTCGACGCGCCGCTCGGCACGATCAAGCGGCGTCTGCACGTGGCGCGAAAGCGCCTCGCCGACGAGGTGGAAACGCTCGTCGTATGAATCTTCGGGAGGGCGAAACTAGCTAGGTTTCGCCCTCCTTTTCATTTCTTGTCGCGCAAAGTGCAACTTGTAGCGTCCACTATTTATAAAATTCCTGACGAATTGTCCCCTCTCCCCTCGAAACAAGCGCGTCCGCACGCCATTCAGTCGAATGTCTGCCGCGATTGTTTCCGGGGGAGAGGGACGGTGAAGGGGGACAATGGATGATTGCAGCCGGCCAATGCTAGAATGGCGAAATACCAATGGTCATTTCATCGCGTACACCCGAAGGAGTTCCAAATCACTGCCCGGTTTGTGGCGCGGATATTTGCGTCGAGCCCTCGTTGTTTTTTGGCGATGCAACGTGTCCCAACTGCGGAAGCCTGCTTTGGTGTTTGAGTCTGAAGGCCGAGACTCGCGTATATGAAAGATCGTCGTCGGACTCCATTCGTGACCGAATCATTCAGATCGTGGCCGAGCAACTTGGTGTGGATGCCAGCAAAATTCCAAAAGGTGCGTGTTTCATAAACG
>CAZFLF010000838.1:0-3830 GCA_964519825.1 uncultured Pirellulaceae bacterium
TCCCCCCGAAGTCAGGGCGACATTGCCAGCGCCCGCATTGATATTGATGGCAGTGAGACCGTTCGTGTCCTCCAGAATCACGTTGTTTGTGTTAGTGCTCGTTACGCCTGTACCCAGATCGTTTGCCGCGTTATCCAAAGTGATTGCTTGATTCCCGCCGTCCAACGTCGTCGTTCCTGTAACGGACAATTGCCCGGCGCCCGTATCCGTGATCGCTCCGCCGGCGCCGCCATTGGCATCGGTGTCCACGTCCAGATTGCCGTTGATGGTCGCCAAACCCGTAAACGTCACCGCTCCACCCGCGTCCAGGTCGAAGTTGCCCGCGGTTGTCGTCACCGCAGCGAAGCTGATGTCGTCATCATCGTCGACGCTGGCCGACGTTGAGTTGGTAATAGTCACGTTGCCGCCGAAGTCGTTGGTCGTCGCCGTGAGAAGGATAGCTGCCGCTCCGGCGTTGAGTGTGGTCGTGCCCGTTACGCCGAGTGATGGGTTATCGTTCTCCCCATTAATGTCACCGCCCGTTCCTCCGTTCGCAGTAGTGTCGACATCCAAGTTGCCGCCAATCGTCACGAGATCGTTGAAAAAGACAACGCCGCCGGTGTCAATGTCCACGTTGCCGGTCGCGTTCAAGCCGCCAAAGGCGATCGCGTTCGCGTTGTCAATCGAAATGTTGGTGGCGGCGGTGACGGTCACGACATCAAACACCGAGAAGTCGAAGTCGTTGGTGACTGCGGTCAACAGGACGTCGCCGGTGCCGGCATTGAACGTGGCAAAACCCGTAACGATTAGCGAGGGATTATCCGTGCCACCAGTGTCAACGCCATCAATGTCGCCACCGGCGCCGCCGTTCGCAGTGGTATCCACATCCAAGTTGCCGCCAATTGTCACGAGATCGTTGAAAAAGACATCGCCGCCGGTGTCAATGTCCACGTTGCCGGTCGCGTTCAAGCCGCCAAAAGCGATCGCACCCTCGTCGTCAATCGAAACGGTGTTGGCGGCGGTGACGGTCACGGCATCAAAGGTCACGGAAAAATTATTTCCGACGTTGTTCAACGTAATAGTACCTGCGGCGCCACTGTTCAATGTGGTCAGACCCAAGACCGACACCGGACCCGTTTGAGCAATCGTCTCGGCGGTCAATTGCAACGCGTCGGAGACGGTGAAACCGCCCGCCGCGTTGAGATTGATAGTGTCGCCGGTTGTGTCGCCTTGCCCGTCGATGATCAAGTCCGTCGCGGAGTTAAACAACAAAGTATTGGTGACGGTGAGCGAGTCGTTGCCGGCACCCATATTGATCGTTAGCGATCCGCCAATTGTCGGGTAATTCATGGTGACCGTTTCTGCCGTTCCGCTGGTCACGTCCAAGGTGAATTGCCCACCGCCGGCATCAGCCAGCGTCATCACGTCATTCGTGGATGGCAAATTGAAGACAATGCTCGTGGCATCACCCGCGTTAATGGGTTCCAGGCCCGTGAAGGTGATCGTGCGCACCGTGCCATCGTCGATCACGACGTTACCGTCAAATCCATTGGCGGTTGCGGGGCCGCCGTCCGGACTGAAACCCGTATGATTCACTGTGAAAGTCGTAAATGGGGTTGCATTGCCAACAATATTCAATGCGTCACCCGCCAACGTTGCGTCTCCTCCGCCATTGAAGGTCATCCCATCGCTGGGAATCGGGTTGCCTTCGCTGAAATCGACATTCAAGATATTGTCGGAGCCGGTACCTTGAATGGTCAGTCCGCCGGTACTCCCAGCCGGTGCCGACCAAAGCACCGTGGCACCCATGAGCAAACGCCTCTGTCCGCCGGCTACAACCAGCGTTACCGTCCCGCCGCCACTGGGAATCTGGACGGCTTGTGGAGCGGTGTCCGCAACAAGAGTAACCTTGTAGTCCTCGACTTCACCATTCGTTGCCAAACCGGTTGAGGCCAGACCCCCGGCGGTGCTCAAGCGGAATCGTGCATACGTGTCTCCGAGGAGCGAACCGTTCGGTACCGAGAAGCTGACTGTCTTCTTGCCTGAAGTAACGCCTAACGCGGCACTGGTGATGATCTGCTCGCCAGCATCGAGCCAGTCGCCATCCCGATTGAAATCAATCCACGCATCAAGTTGATTCGCGGTAGCGTTTGGGTTCTGCAGGTCGATTTCAACGCTACCTGCCGTGTTCGAAACTCCAGACGTAACCAAGGTCGAGATGAATGCAATGCCATTTTCGTCGCTGCCATCGCCGTCGGCATTGATGGATGGTTGGCCGTCGGTTTCGCTCTCGACACTTGCTCCTAGCCGCGGGCCGGCAATCACGTGCCGCGCGCCGTTGTTGGCAAACGTCGTCGGGTAGCTGGCCGCGAAGCCTGACTGAGCCGCGGTAGGCGCATCGCCGAAATCAGACACCCCCAATGACAAGACCACGTTGCCTGAAGCGCCATTGAATCCACGAACCTGGAAGGAGTATTGGGTTCCGGACGTTGCGGCAAACCCGATCCTACTGCGAAGTCCACAGGAATCGTCGTCAACCGCGACCTGAGTGAGTGAATTGACTGCGCTTCCCGTGTACGCGAATAAGACTGTGTCAAAATTCGTATTCGCTTCGCATGTATCCACGGTCACTTGAACGGATGCCGGCGCTGTCCACGTCCACCATGCAGTTCTATCGGGCGTGCTCGGCACATTCGGTTCGCCAGGTTCTTCATCGAAGCCGGTGGTGTTCGTCACGCCATCGAGGAAACTGTTGCCCGCGATGACGGTGGCGTTTGCAAACAAGTCCTGACCAGCCAACATGCGCCGATCTTCGAGCGACTCGACGCGAAGGTGACGCTTGATTTCAGATTGAAAAGCCACGCGGCGATCTTGGCGACTCTTCCTTTTCCGATCAAATAGACGCTCCAACCAAAACTGACGAACAAAACAGCGACGGAACATCGGTTTTTCCCCCCTCAGAAGCGCGAACCAACGATCGCAGTGAAAACGAAAAGATCGCGTCGTTGAATGAAATGGACTCGCATCGTTGACAAGACACGTGGCGCAATTCCGCCCGCAAATTCGAAATTGTCAAACTGGCGAAGATGGTATATTCGTGACGGGGCATAGTCAAGCAAACGCATGGAATATTTGAGTTTAGGACGACTGACCTGCGACGGACCCGTCCCCGCGTTGAGCCCCAAGCGTCTGTCGAATTGGCGATCGGCTGAAGAATTACCTGCATATTGGGGCATTACTACCGCCAAACCACGAGATCCATGCATCCGCAACGCAACCGAACACGAATTCTGTCACGCCAGCAGGACCGCGGATTTCTTGTGTCAGATTTCCCGGCTAGTAGCATGAGGATGGCAATCTACGACCGACGATTGGACTTACCCGTTGACGACCAATCAGTTGGTATGCGTTTTTTCCCGCTTGCTGCCCTATGATTTCGGCTACGACGACGGGGCGATTATTTTCGCTGCGCTCCTAACTAGCACGAGAATCGCATGGGAAAGCCAATTGATGCGAAAACACCGTGAGTGGGTAATCTGGGTATGTGGGGCAAAGTGGTGGCACCTGCGTACCGCAACACGTCAGTTGACGTTCGAAGGACTTGAGTCCCGCGCATTATTAGCCGTCCTCCAAGTCGGTAGTGATGTGGCGTTCGCCACCATTCAAGACGCCGTCGACCACGCGCGGGCGGATGACGAAATCGCAATTGAGGACGGTGAATACGAAGAGAGCATCGACCTAAGTCGGATGGGAATCGCCATCGGCGGCGATTCGGGAAACCTAACCTTGCGTGGCGTCGGCTCCAGCGCGAATCTTGCGGTTCCTTCGAATCAAGCCGGGCTGTTCCACTC
>CAZFLF010000839.1:0-3824 GCA_964519825.1 uncultured Pirellulaceae bacterium
GAATTCGGGAGTGCCGGCGACATCGCACCACTCAAAAAGCGCGGCCTCCGTTGTGGTCAGGGTCGCACCCGACGATTCCATCCGCCGCAACGCGACCGTGCGATCGATCTCGAAGCGGGCCCCAACCGCGTCGACCGCGAGGTACACACGAAAGCCGTCGGTCATCAGATCGAGTACTGTTTGTTGCACACAGACATGGGCCTCGATTCCAACCACAAGAATCTTGTAAACGCCGGCGTCGCGCAGCTGCGCAAAGACCTCCGGGCAGCCACCGCAACTGAACGCGAGCTTTGCGGGAATCGTCCCGAGCCGCTCCGCCAATATCTGGGTCGTCGGTCCGAGCCCTTGCGGATATTGCTCGGTGGCAACTGCCGGAACGCCCAACAATTTCGCGCCGTCGAGTAACCGACGCATATTCCAGATCAGCCGTTCATGACCCGGAATCAATCGCATGAGTTTGTCTTGAACGTCGACCACCAACAGCGCGGAATCTTCGCGGGACATCAGCTCGGGGCTGCGAGGAAGTCTGGGAATTGGGTCAACCGATCGAGTCATGGCAATACCAGTGTGAAATTCTTACTTCGTCAGCGAGACCGGGGCCGAGATTCTAACTCATTTGTCAACTTCGATGCTGATATTCCAACGGCAATTGTCGAAGGTCTTCCCAGTGGCGTTCGACCCAATCGATCACTTCATCAATTCCCGCGTCAAATGAAACGTCCGGGCGCCAACCCAGCTCGGTGCGGGCCAGAGTCGAGTCGATCACGTACGCCGCATCTTGTCCCGGTCGTTCCGCAACCGATTCGACGACCTCCTCCAACCGGCGACCCATTCGTCGCGCGATCGTGCCCACGACGTCGCGGACCGACACTCCAGCATCAGGCGACAAGTGATAAAGCTGGCCGACACGTCCCCGCTCAAGGATGGCTTTTTCGCCGCGTGAGACATCGCGGATGTGAATGTACGACTTGACCGCGCGACCGCCGCCGTGCAGAGGGATGACTTGGCCCAGCCGGACATAAATCACCGATCGTGGGATGATCTTGAATAGCTGTTGTCGAGCGCCATAAACGTTGGTCGCCCGCACGGTGATCAGCGGGAAACCAAACTGCTTATGATAGGTTTTCAGGAGCAAATCTGCGGCGGCTTTCGAGGCCGCGTAAGGAGTGCTCGGTTGCAGCGCCGCATCTTCGCGCACGACCCCGACACACGTGCCGTACACTTCTGGGGACGAAACATGCAGGTAGCGTTGTAAGTACTCGCGACGCCGGAGATGGTTCACCAACCGGGCCAACGCGACGCAGTTCGTCTGGAACCAATCCTCCGGCCGCTCCCAGCTCGGCGCGACTTCGCTCTGCGCCGCGAAATTCACAATCAGCTCCGGCCGCTCCGCGTCGAGCAAACCCAATAGCTCCGGCATCTGATGATTCAGGTCGAGCTGGTGGAACTGGTACGATCGCACGGGTCGCTCGCAATATTTCAGAAACGCCGCGCCACGTTCCGCCGACCGGCTAACTCCGATCACGCGATAACTCGGATCGTCGAGCAACAAATCGACAAAGTCCTGGCCCGAAAACGAATTCGCTCCGAGCACTACGATCGTACGGGATACCACCATGTTGGTGACCTGCGGCGACATAGGGAAAATTCGCTGGTTATTTGTCCAACTAAGGAATGACCAAATCCCAATGACCAATGACCAAGGGTAAAGACTCTTCTTGTCTGCTCTTATTTTTTGCCCCCATTTATAACCCGCTGTCTTTATTCCGAGACCCCATCTGCCTTAGTCCAGCACCGACCCCAGAATTCGCCGCGCTCGGTCCACGCATTCTGACTCCGCAATGCCGCAATCTTGTCCGCCGCTGAACTCCCGTCGCTCGCGGCCGACCTGCAGCAGCGGATTCAATACAATGCAGCACCATTTGACGAGATAAAGAGGTCGCAGCAGCTCTGACCGCTGAGCAACATTGGCTCCGCCAACCGGCGTGATTCTCGAGACGAATTCGGACCAATGCTCCCGCGGCACAGGGACGGCTACCTGGGAGAAGAAATCACAGACAGTTTTGGCGGGATCGTCCCAACCAGCGTACTCGAAGTCAAAAAAACGCAGCCGGCCATTGGTATCCAAAAAAGCGTTGTGAAAACCGAAATCGGATGGCGAAACGATACGTTCCTCGCATGATAGTTCGGTCAACGTGGGCTGCCGTTCCATTTCCTGTCGAATCGATGCCTCCACACGATCCATGGCACTTGCCAGCACGTGGTCAATGAAATCGCGTGCCTCCGGAGAGACACTTGCTTCTTTTGCGCCTTCTTGCAGCTGCCGAACTCGCCGACGAATGCAGTCGATGTGCGAAGAGATAGAAAAACAGGCCTCCGACGCGATCGGCAAGGAGGCGGCGTCCGGGGATTCGCGATGTTGATTCAACTCCAGTAAGAATTCGATCGCCGCGCGAACGTGCGAGCCGTTGATCTCGGTGGGTGTGAGTCGCCGGCCCGGGATGAACTCAAAGATCGCAACGCGTCGCACCGCGTCGCACGCCACGGGTTCCGCCAGATTTCTCAGGCCGTTCCGCCAGGCGAAGTTGGCGAATTCCCATTCAGAAAGCAACCGATCACGAGGGTCATCAGGCGCCGCGAAATACCATTTCACGAAATACGCATGGGAATGGCTCGCGACTCGAAACACGCGGTTATTGCCGCCGCCCGCGATCGCTGACAGTTGCAAGTCAGCAGCCGCCAAGTGTCGAGGCAACAGGGCAGCGACACTGGACAGAAACCAGTCCGGCACATTCGCGGCGATCGTCGGCGGTTCCATAGTTAACTCTGCGCCCCACCAAACTCACGAGTCTGATTCTTGGTGTGGTAAAAAAATGACCGGTAAAAAGATGAATCCGTTGTTTGAAACTATCTTTTTACCCAACTTTTTTTTACCAAACCCAACGGCCGCCCGAGTTGTGATTCAGATTCGTAACAATCTCGCGATGTCGGACCAGGAGTTCGCACGTTCGTATTCCACTCGATCCGAATTCTGGTCCATCGGGTCGAACAAGATTCGTCGCACTTTTTCCGGAAATGCCGGATCACAAAGCAACTCTGGTAAGTCATCGACAAACACGTCGCAATCGCTCTGCATGATGCTGCGGAGCTTTGCCTCGCGAGAGACCTCTAATTTCACCCGATCAAGTTGGTTAGCCGCCACAAATCCTCGTTTGAGCAGCCACTGTCGGGCTGCGGCATGCAAATCGACTGGCTCACCAAGGTACGGCAATAGAGTGCGATGGCTGATGATCCACCACTGGACGCCAGCGGCTTGGCAACGTTGCAAAAACTCCTGCACACCATCGAATGGAACCGCTTCTTCGATGCGGCTCCCGTAGGCGATGCCTTGTAATTCGGTCCAACGGTCTTCCCGGCCTTGCGCGCGGAGATAATCGCGAACCGCCTGTTTATTCGGCGCGACGTGCGGCGGTACCAACCCCATTTCCCCGACGAGTCGCACGAACAGTCTGTCGTAGCTGATGATCGTGTTATCGAGATCAATGCCGAGCTGCATCTGCAGTCGCTCACAGGTTCATGTTGATCAGCGGACGAGTGCATCGGCCGGCGTGGAGATCGTCGAGCGCCTCGTTGATTTCCGCCAGAGGGTAGTCACGGTCCAACAACGATTCCACGGGTGTCCGGCCGCGGGTGATCCAATCGCAGTACTTGGGAAAGTCCCGGTCGGGTGCGGTATCGCCACCCCAAGTGCCGAGCAGCCGCTTGCCTTGATTGAACTCGCGCGGATCGAGCGTAATCGATTCGCCAAATTTGGCATTGCCGAC
>CAZFLF010000840.1:0-3822 GCA_964519825.1 uncultured Pirellulaceae bacterium
GGCGGCGACGGCGGGCACGAACATCCGACGCAAACGCTGTGTGATCTGTACACGATCCGCGCGGCGCGGCGCAATAAGAGCAAATCCGACGATCTCTCGTTCAAAGATGTCAATATTGAGGTCCGCGGCGACTTGAAGCATGGCCGCACTGTGCATTCATTGGTGTATGCATTGGCTCGCTTCGGCGCGAGAATCATTCCGTCGCCGGCGCCCGGATGCGATTTGCCGGACCACGTGCGGCAGCGGTTGGCTCGCGATTACAACTGCTATTCATTGAGTAAGAAGGAGATCGTAGGGGGTGCGGACGCGGCGTTTCCCGAGTTCGTCTATGTGACTCCCGAAGGCCCTCATCAGCGAACGTTGTGGACTGGAGCGGAGGCGAACGTTTGGTTCCGGCTCAGCCTTGAACAAAGACAATCGCTCCGCGAATTGCACAGCGTAGATTTCTTCTATGCCACTCGTTTCCAAAAAGAACGGCACGATGATGAGTCAGGCGAAGCGTATCCGCCAATCGATCAGACCATGCTCAAAGATCCGCGCTATCGGCAGACGCAAGTCATGCATCCGCTGCCGCGAGTTGATGAATTGAGTTATGACATGGACCACGATCCGCGCGGTGTGTATTTCCGCCAGGCCGCGTACGGCGTTCCGGTCCGCATGGCGCTCATTTCCAGCTTGCTCGAACTCTATCCCTCGCTGTTGATGCGCCCCAAAGTTCCGCGCTATCGCGTTTATTCCTCCGCCGCCGGCATTCAGTGCATTAATACTCGCTGTATCACGCGGGATCCGAGTGAACGCCGTCACCTCACCCCGAAATTCTGGATTGTCGACGAAGAGCGCGCAACATTGCGGTGTGTCTATTGCGATTTTGAGCGCGAACCGAAGATCGTCAGCCGGGGGTCGACGAAGAAGTATTCGCATGAAATGCACGAATGGCGCGATATTCTGGAACGCAGCCCGCATGATTTGGTGTTGTTCAGCAATGAACAAGAAGCGATCGACGCCGGACATCAGCAACGTCGGTCAAAGAAACGCCCGAGCTCGCATGGGCGGCCCAGCTTAGACGGACGGCAGGGCGCCATGCACGAAGTCACCTGATTGGAGCGCCGGAACGGATTCCCACGATGTTGTTACTCGCCAGCACTGCCGCGAACATTGCTTTCGCCATCGGGGCAGCCATCGTCAGTTTTTTCTTGATTCGCCGGTCACGCCGTTACCTCGCGCGGTCCGCGGCCGAATCCTCCGCGAAGTCGTCGTCGGCTGGCCCTCAAAGTTCTCCCGAAAGCTCGCGCGACGCGGAGAGGGTCTCGTCGACGGAAGTCTTGCGAGGACAAGTGCAACTCCACGAGACGGCCCGGGAACTGATGGGCCAGCTTGACTCCAAAATGTCGGCACTCCAGACGCTTATTCGCTCCGCGAACGATGCCGCCACGCGACTGGAAACGGCCATCGACCGGGCCCAGCGGCTAGGGCTGGCTGCCCGCCGTGACACGCTTGAAGACCTGGCCAACTTGCCCGCCACCGACGAGACCGCGGCGGCGCGTTTGATCGGGGACTTGTCCGCTGGCACGGAGCGCCAGATCCGGATCGACCAAGAGCATTACGCGGAACTCGTGGTGAATTTGGCCCGTGAAGGTCGCAACGCACAATCGATTGCCAGCGAATTAGGGATCGCGATTGGCGATGTCGAGATGCTACTCAGCCTCCATCGTCGGTAATGATCCGAACGTCGCGCCTGATTCCGCCGGATACCCGCGCAGAAATTCGGCGGCATCCATCGCTTTTCTTCCGGCCGGTTGCAACCGGTAGATCGCCAGGGCGCCTTGTCCCGTGGCGACAATCAGGGTCCGGCCGTCGGGTGCCGAGATTGTTCCAGGTGGTTGGGCTGTGTCGGACGGGTTCACTGCGACTTGCTCCAGGATCACTCGCAGGGGTTCGCCGCTCGGTCGAAGGTAATGCGTGAAGAGACTGGGCCACGGCTGCACGGCTCGAAATTGGCAGAAGATCTCATCGGCCGTTCGCCGCCAGTCCACGTTCCCGTCACTTTTCTTCAGGCGGGGCGCTCGCGTAGCTTGCGACTTGTCCTGGATAACTCCGAGCGTTGAGATGCGATCCCACGCGGTCAGCATGGCGATCGCTTCGTGAATCGATTGGACGCCGAGTTGTGCCAGGCGTGGCTCCAGTTCCGCGGCCGTCTCCGTCGGGGCGATCGAAGTGGCCCGCTGCACCAGACACGGCCCGGCGTCGAGTCGCGGCGTCATGTGGATAACGGTGACTCCGGTTTCCCGTTCGCCGTGCCAGACGGCCCACTGAATGGGCGCGGCGCCGCGGTACTTGGGAAGGAGCGAGCCGTGCAAATTGATCCCGCCAAGCGGTGCAACGGACAGCGTTTCCGGAGACAAGATCTGGCCGTAGTCGCACACCACGAACAGGTCGGCTCGTAACGCGGCTAACTCGTAACGGAATGCTTCGGAATTAACGTCGGGCGGAGCGATGACCTTTAACCCGCGCGACTCGGCCAGGTCTCGCATGGGGTTCGGCGCCGATTTCGCCTTGCCCCGCGTTTGCGCCACGATCGACGGACGAGTGATGAGCGCTGGCAACTCATGGCGAGAGTCGAGCAGCGATGCCAAAGTCGGCACGGCAAATGGTCCGGTGCCCATCATGACTAGCCGCATACGACACAGACTCCTACACCCAAAGTAGCCATCATTCTCCGCAATAGCGCTGCTCCCACGCGGCTCGGGTGGCGGCGAGCTCTGAGTCACTGGGGATTCCGCCCGTGGAGCGGCGGCTGCGGAAATCCGTTTCGAAGATGTCCAACGCCGGTTGCAGTTCCGGTTGCATCGTCGGAGGCACACGATCGATGAAGAGAACTCCATCGAGGTGATCCAGTTCGTGTTGCACGCACCGCGCAAACATCCCGTCGACGTCGGCTTGAATCTCCCGACCATCCATGCCGTAGGCCTGGACGCGCACGCGTTTTGGCCGGACGACGTCGGCATAAAGTTCTGGCAAGCTAAGACAGCCTTCCTCCTTCAACTCGCTCCCTTTCGGATGTGTCACCACGGGATTGATGAATACGAATTCCTCCCCTTTTCCCGGTTCGCCTTCGAGATTCATGATGAACAGCCGCACGGGGAGATCGACCTGGTTAGCGGCCAAACCGATGCCGCGCGACGCGTACATCAGCTCAAACATTTGCGACACCATTTGGCGCAGTTCTGCGTCGACCCGTCTGACCGGCCGCGACGTGTGCCGCAATGTGGGGTGGGGATAAGTGATGATCTGCAAACGACGCTCCTCAAGATAGGGGCGGCGAATTATAGGTGCCGGTCCCGCAGCGGTGAAAGGTGTGACCTCGTGGCCGAGTCTCTCTTTCTATGACTCGTCCGAGTTTTCGGATAGGTTTGAATGGAGGTAGTCGCCGAGTATTTCCCCAATCCCATGCCTCTCATGCCGTCATTCTTGAAGTTGCCATTTTCGCCATGGCGCCCACCTGGAATCGCGACGCTGGTGTGCTTGGTCATTGCCACGATGGTCCAACTACGCGCGGAAGACGTAGTGGTTGCTAAGGCGAAAGAGGGTCTCGATGAATCTGCTGATGAGCGATTTCTCACCGGACTGCGCAGCCGTCGACTCTTCGACTTAGCGGAGAAGTACTGCCAAGAGCGATTGGCTGATTCAAAGTTGTCCGACGGGGACCGTGGAGCATTGACCCTGGAATGGATCCGCACCGCTAGTGAGCACGCGGCCAATTCTCCACTCGATCGCCGCCAGGTATTGCTTGGAGATTTTCCGCTGCGCCTCATCGGCGTCGAA
>CAZFLF010000841.1:0-3809 GCA_964519825.1 uncultured Pirellulaceae bacterium
GACCCGAGCGACTCCCTGAACCTCCAATACGGCTCCCAGCCCGCGCAGCTCATCGAGCGATTGTTCAACTTGGTCGGGTGAAAAACTAGTAACTGGATCGCGATTGTTCTTTTGATTACAGCCCGTTGTCAAACCGTTGAGCGACAGCGGATACTGTTCGGGAGTCGTCTTGGCCTTTTCAACCAATACTCCCAGCACACGGCGCTGCGTCGGATTCAGTGGTTTCCATTTGGGACCAGCAGGATCCGTTTGGGGCATTGAGTTCGGATCGGTTGAATTCATAGAATCTTCCTGGCAACGCAACAAATCGAGAGATGGAACACTGAGTTGGGCAATCTATGGGGCCGGATGTCATGAAACAAGAGCCGGCTTGATCGTGGCCCGAAACGATCTACTCCGTTACGATGGTCACAGAGACCCGCGGTTCTCCGAACTCGGCGACCGGCTTCTCGCCCCAACTCCAAACTTGGAAAGGTCCCTATTGTATGTCTAACGATCTGCCGCTCGCCGGTCAGCGTATCCTCATGTTTGTGGGTGACGCCTACGAAGACTTGGAGTTGTGGTACCCGCGGTTGAGATTGATTGAAGCGGGCGCGCAAGTGGTTGTAGCGGGCCAACGAGCAGCGCAATCGTACGCGGGCAAGAATGGCTATCCGTGTATTTCTGATGCGGCGATCGAAAAGGTGCGGGCAGCTGATTTTCACGGAGTTGTCATCCCGGGTGGCTTCATGCCCGACAAGCTGCGCCGCGATCAGCAGGTGCTGCAATTGGTCCGCGACTTCGCCGAGAGCGGCAAACTGGTTGCCGCGATTTGCCACGGGGGCTGGATCCCGATTTCCGCTCGCGTTTACCGCGGTGTGAGGGTTACCGGTTCACCGGGGATCAAAGATGACCTCGTCAATGCGGGCGCGACTTGGGAAGATGTTTCGGTGGTGGTCGATCGCCACTTTGTCAGCAGCCGCAAGCCGGAAGATCTACCCGATTTCTGCCGCGGGATACTACAAGTTCTGCAGAAGAAGTAATCGATTGGTCGCGATCTCGACTATCCAACACTTTTGAATGCGGCCACAGAACGAGTCCACGTTCGCAGATCGATCGCGGTTGCCGTTGCGGACGGCCGGTGACAAGCCGCGCAGGCGGCGTCCAATGCGCGGAGGGCTCGTGCCGAAGCCGGCCCAGTCCCGCCAAATCGGTGGCACTGCGTGCAACAGCTGAAATCCAAGTCACTGGCGTTTATCACGGGCTTGGCCGCGACTTCAACGACCAACAACGAAATCGCTCGTCGATCGCGACTTTGAAAACACGAGTTGGGCAATTCCAAGGAGCAGAGCGTGGCCATTCCCGCTGTGTCTGGCGCGGCCAACACACTCTGGCGCGATTCCCCGAGCGAGCTGCCGCCGCGGCGATGTGCGCCCGAATAGTTCAGCCAGGTCAGTAGGCAAGCCGCCAGGCCCGCTGCGAACAGGGCTGCCCAATGCTTCGCCCTGCGTGAATCGACGGCTTTGCGGGCAATCTTTTCCACTAATCGACCGTCGTACCGTGGCAGCTGTTCGTCGTTCGCCAGTGACTCATGAATGAGACCCACCGCCGGACGCAGCGCCTCGGCTAGGCAACGGCAGTCATGGCAAACCCGCAAATGGTTCTCAATGTCATCGTCGTTTGGACCACCGGTCGGGAACGGCGCTTGTGTCAAAATCTCGAACACACCATCGCAATCAATCACGCAACTCATGCTGATCATCTCCGAGAGCCAGGCCCCAGCTCGAATACTCGCCCGCCGGGCCGATGAATTCCGCCAGCTTTAACAGTCCCCACTTCACACGATTTTTCGCCGTCGACAGACTGCACGACATCGTGTCGGCGATTTCCGAAAACTTCAGTCCACCGAAGAATCGCAACCGCAAGGCATCCGCTTGTGATTCTGGCAATCGAACCAACAGGGCATCGAGCAATTCCGTCCGCTCTTTGGCGACCAATTGTTGCGACGGTGTTTCATCCCATTGCAGTTGTCGCGCGATCTCCTGTCGCAAGTGACTCGTCGCATCGGCTTCGTGCCAGGAACCAACGAAGTATCCGCGCGAACATTTCTTTAAATGCCGATGGCACTGATTGAACAGGATCGTCCACAACCACGTTCGAAAGCTGAAGCGAGAATCGTAGGTGCGCAGCCAGCGCAAGACGCACAAAAACGTCTCCTGCACGACATCGTCCGCCCAGTCGTCGCGCCCAAGACGGCTGCGAGCGACACGCCACAGAGGGCGCTGATACCGGCGCATCAACTCGTCAAAACTCTCATGGTCGCCGGCCAGAATTGCCGCGAGCAACGTCCCTTCGGATTGTGGTTGGTCGGCAGTGTTCACAAGCGAACAGCCCGTTACTATTGAAAACGCCCCGCCAGAGTTCGTCTGTTTGGGCCCGTAATGACAACACCACGACTAGGCCTTCCTGATAGGTTATAGTTCACCACTCCCAAAAAAGGCCAACCCAATCTCAAAAGGTATGAAGACGGTCTCTATTTCTTCAACCACTTATCAAGCCACGCGAGAATCGTGTCGTGCCAGACGATACTGTTCCTCGCTTTCAAAACCCAGTGGTTTTCGTCGGGGAAGTACAGGAACTGGGAGGGAATGCCTCGGCGTTGTAGCGCGGTGAACGTGGCGATACCTTCGGCGTCAACCAGGCGGAAATCCAAGGCGCCGTGAATCACCAAGGTCGGAGTCTGCCAGCGAGCCACATAGCGGCTGGGAGAAAACTTCTCATATAGCTCCGGACGCTCCCACGGGACTCCTTTGAATTCCCATTCTGGAAACCACAGCTCCTCAGTGGTGAAGTAGTTCGCAAACTCGTCGAAACCGCCGTCGTGATTTACCAAGCATTTGAACCGGTTCGTGTGGCCATTGATCCAATTAATCATCCACCCGCCGTACGACGCACCGAGTGCCCCGACGCGATCAGAGTCCAGCCACGAGTAGTTGGCCAGGGCGTGGTCGAGCCCCTTCATCAGATCCTCGAACGGTTTGCCACCCCAGTCGCCGGAGATCGAGTCGGTAAAGGCCTGACCAAATCCCGTCGAGCCGTGGAAATTGATGGCGATCACGGCGTAGCCAGCTCCAGCGAATGCTTGAGGATTCCATCGATAGTGGAAATGGTCTTCGATCGCACCTTGTGGCCCGCCGTGGATGATGAAGGCCACTGGGTATTTCTTTCCGTCTTCCCAACCCACTGGCTTCAGAATCCATGCTTGGACCTTGTCCCCCTGAGCACCGGTGAATGAGAACTCGGCTGGCTGGGACATGCGAGCCAACCGAACTCGTTCGTCGTTGAAATGCGTCAGCTGTTTGAGGTCCGAGCCGTCCGTTCGCGCGCTCCAAATCTCGAGCGGTCCGAGGAACGAATCTTGTCCAAAGACGATGCGAGGCGTGCTGGTTCCAGCCGGTGCCGCAACGACGTTCACACCACTGTTGTAATGCGTTTTCACTAACTCTTGTGGCTGGCCCGTTGCCACGTTCACGCTGAAGATCTTTTGCCGAGCGGCCTCGGACGCAGTTACAAAAAGAGTCTTGCCGTCGGACGACCACTCGATTGACCCGGGCGAGCGATCCCAGGATTCGGTCAGTGTTCGCGTCTTGCCGCTCGCGCGGTCGTACAACTTGATGCGATAGCGGTCCGACTCGAATCCTGGCCGAGCCATCGAACGGTACGCGATCGCGCTGCCGTCGGGGGAATAGACCGGTCCTGTGTCCGTGGCCTTGTTCGTGGCGGTGATTGACCGCGCCGGGCCGCCCGTGACAGGGACTACATAAACATTC
>CAZFLF010000842.1:0-3809 GCA_964519825.1 uncultured Pirellulaceae bacterium
CGGGCAGAGCCGAAAGCTGCGGTTAGAGATTGGTCCAGGTTGAATTAATACGTCGCAGGGAGTCAGCTTGTGAAGTCACTCAGTAGTTCCAAGTTTCGTACAGTGGGTTGTGATTCGTATTGCTTTTACGCTGAAGGCGTTACAAATATCAGCCCAGGGTCGCGGCTAGTGGCCGCGCACCCTGGGTGAAGAGTCCCACGACCGTCTTTACCCTGAAAGGGTTACACGTAGGGAAAGTTGCGGGCACGATTCACCCGATCAATGCCTCAACTCCAATTTCTTAAACAGTCTGGGTGCGAAGTCGTAGAGGTGCTTTCGCCAGACTTGCCATTCGTGCGAGCCCGGCCCTTCGACCCAAACGTGTTCGACTTTGTGCTCAGTCAACGCATTGTGGATCTCACGCCCTCCCTGGATCAGACGGTCCTCGGCGCCGCAGCCAATCCAGAGGAGACGAAGCTGTCGATTCGCTTCAGCCGCATCGCGCAGCGCGCCGCCGTAAGAGGTCTCGACGCTGAAATCGCGCAAGGCACCGCTGAAAGAACCAATCCACGCGAACTTGTCGAAATGGCCTAAGCCAATGCGCATCGCCTGTCCGCCCCCCATCGAAAGCCCGGCAACCGCCCGCTGCTGGCGATCGGAGACCGTCCGGAATTTACCATCAATGAATGGCACGAGGTCGTTAACAACAACGTCCGAAAATCGATCCGGCTGGCCACGAGGCGGGGCAGCCGGCGGCTGGTCCGAAGTTGTAGCGTAGCCATTCTCCATGACCACCAGCATCGGCTCAGCCCGCCCGACCGCGATCAGATTATCGAGGATCAAGTTCGCTTTGCCTTGCTCGGTCCAGGCTCTCTCGCTTTCGCCCGCGCCATGTTGCAAATACAGGACCGGGTAGCGGCGCATCGGCTGGTCGTCATAACCGGGCGGCGTATAGACGTAGGCCCTCCGCGGGCCGGCGATCGTGCGGGAATGGTAAGCGCAGATACGCACATCGCCGTGCGGCACGTCTTGGAACGTGTAGAAATCGACATCGCGGTCGGGAACCTCCAGGCCGCTCGATTCTTGAGCCCAGCCGAAAAATGTCCGGCTGGCCGGATCGTTGCAGGGAAAGCCATCCACGAGCAACTGGTAATAGTGAAAGCCAGGCCGGACGGGGGCGGTCACGGACCAGACGCCACTGGCATCGCGGCTAAGTTCGAGTGGTTTGTCGCCCAGCCCGTTACCCGTTCCACGGGGAGCAACCTGAACTTGCTTCGCGTCGCGCGCCGTGACGCGGAAGGTAACCGTGCCGTCGGCGTGGAGCATCGGGTATTGGCTGCCGCGCACCGCAGAGGGCGCCGTCCGGTCGGTGCTCGGTTCAGCGCCGAGCACGGCAGCGGCTAGGAAAAGCCCGAAACAACTATGAGTGAGCCCGTGCATCGGTGTCTCCTGAGATTCGAGTGAGCTGTACAGTCGTCAACTTCAGACAATTCGTCTTGAAAATCAAGTCGCGGCGAATGATAACGAGAGACGACTCCTCGGAAGTGAAGATTAATGGACGGAGAAATGCGTATGAAGTATCGAGCCACTGTCCTAGTTGCCATCTTGTGTGGGGTGACCAGCGGAAGAGCCGAGGAGCGCTTCCCCATTGGCTTTTGGTATGGGCCTCCGGCCAGCGCGAATACGTTGGATACGTGGCGTACCGTTGCCGATGCGGGATTCACCGTAGTTGGCCCCTGCTACGGATACGCCAAGGGAGACAATCAATCGATGCTCGCGTTCTGCGAGGACGTCGGTCTGAGTGCGATTGTGGTTGACGAGCGAGTTCGGCCAGATATGGTTGCCGAGCCTCAGTGGCGCACCGCAGTGCGACAAGTGGTGGAAGACTACGGACGTTACCCGGCCTTGTTCGGCTACTATTTGCACGACGAACCCAGCGCACGGTGGTTCCCGGTTCTCGGCGAGATTCATGCGGAGTTTCGGCAGTGCGATCCGCAGCGCCTGCTGTATATCAACCTGTTTCCCAACTACGCCGCCGCAACGGACCGAGCAGCGCCAACTCATCGCGAATATCTGCGGCGATACGTGGAATCGGTCTGCCCCACACTCATCAGCTACGATCATTACCCGCTTCTAAGAACCGGCGACGATCGTGGCGACTATTTTGAGAACCTGGAAGCCATCCGCTCGATCGCGGACTTGGCCCGCTTGCCAGTCTGGGGCATTGTCCAGGCCACCCCTCACGAACCGTACCGGGATCCGACCGCCGACGAGCTACAGTGGCAGGTCTTTACGTCGCTCGCATATGGGGTGAAGGGCCTTCTGTATTTCACCTACTGGCCGCCGCCATCGCTCACAGCGTCTGCCATTGTGGACGCCGAGGGAAAACCAACCCACCGGTACAGCGCGGTATAGGAACTGAATCGGAAGATCCATGCAATTGGACTGAACGTAATGCGATTGACTTTAAGACATTTTGTCTTAAAGTGTCTCGGCGAGTGCAAGTATTACGTAAAGCATTGCGAATGGGACCAGCGGAGGCGGGCGGATGCAAGGCGCGTGGATACGAATCAGGCTGGGCATTGTTGCGTTCGCGATGCTGGCGGGTAGCGTCTTCACCAGCTTCGCGGACCCTGGAGACTCGGAACAGTCGAACTCCGAGCGGCGCGATTACGTCGACCGATTGACTAGTGAGTTTCGACTGGAGACGGCCGACAAATCAAGGACGCCCCTTGCGCGCAGCGAGAAATCGATCCTGCAGTGGTCGTGGCAGCGCAATGGCTTCACGGATGGGCAAACGTACGTCTGGGGATCCAAGGGACGCCCCTACGCCATTGGCGGAGCGTTCTTAATTCCAACCGAACAAGTTGCGTACTACGAATTCGTTTCGGTTTCTCCTGAGCCGCTCATCTGCCACCATGACGGCAAGTCCGTCTGGACCCCCCCGGCTGTGGACGTGGCTTGGTGGGAGATTCCTGACGCTCCAGTGCCGGCCGCAACGCCAATAGCAAGATTGACACAAATGCGGGCCCTCTCACGTCAAATTGGCGCAGTGGCACGCATGGGTCCTCCGCGCTACACGGAGGGCTCACGTTGGGAGCTGCGCCTGCTGACCACTCCTCTCTATCGCTATTCGGATGCCAATCAGCGAGTGCTCGACGGAGCGATCTTCGTCATGGTCATGGGGACGGATCCACAGTTGCTGTTATTTTTGGAGGCTCAGCAAGAGGATAGTAAGCCCGCCTGGAAAGCTGCGTTTGCTCCCCTATCTGGGTTTGAGCTGGCGGCTGTGTTTGGTGAGGAGGAGATTTGGCACTCACCGAAAGCCGAGAACGGCCATGCCAAAGACTCCGTCTGGCATTTGTCTCAACCGCTGGATGCGTCTAAGTTATTTGCCGCCGATGCAAAGTAAGTTGCTGACAGCCTCGCTCGTTGCGAGATTGGTCAAACACTTCGTGGCGGACACATGCTTTGAACCACCGGGTTGTTCCGGCTGGAAGCGTGCGCCAATTTGCCGGTAGGCAGGTGCACTCGTACAGACGATAAACGGCATGGCATTAAACCGGAATAGATGTCCAGCCTTGACGGAATTTTGGCGGCAAGATTGGACAAACAAGGAATTCCGGCGTGGTTACATTCTCGGTTTCATTCCTTGTTGGATTCGGTGTTTGTAGCCGGATCTCGCGCTCGTGCAGAGCACCGAGCCGCACCTTAAATGATTGATTGTTCTTGTGATCGGCCGTAGATTCGGTGGTGCCTTTTTCGACCTTCCCGGACGACTTAGACAGAATTCGAATCGGATTAGACGGCGAGGTTTTCCGGAAAGGCGG
>CAZFLF010000843.1:0-3805 GCA_964519825.1 uncultured Pirellulaceae bacterium
GACTTGGACCGGAAACGCATTGAGAAGGGAATCGTCCGGATCATGAAGATTCTGGTGGCCAACCTGGGATCGACGAGCTTCAAGTACCGGCTGTTCGATATGGCCGACGAGCGGCAACTTGCGCGCGGCGGCATCGAGCGGATCGGTTCTCCGGAGAGCAAGTGCTTCGTCGAGATCGGCGGTTGGCGACAGGAGCTGACGGTGCGGGTACCCGATCATGCGGCTGCGGTTCGCCAGGGCCTGGATCAGTTGACGAATCCGCAACATGGATGCTTGAAGGACGCCGCCGAGGTCGCCGCGATCGGATTCAAGGCCGTGCATGGCGGCCGCGTAAGCGGGGTGCAACGAGTGACGTCTGACGTGTTGTCGGCGATGGAAGAGATGAACCGGGTCGCTCCGGCGCATAATCCACCGTACATCCGCGCGATGCGGTTGCTCTCGGAAAAGCTGCCGCACATCCCCTTAGTAGCCGCCTTTGAGACCGACTTTCACGCCACGGTTCCGGACCGGATCAAGTACTACCCGATTCCGATCGAGTGGTCCGACAAGTTTCACGTCAAACGTTGGGGGTTTCACGGCGCAAGCCATCGGTACATCGCGCAACGGACGGCGCAGTTGCTCGGACGGAGCGATCTCCGAGTAATTTCCTGTCACCTTGGCGGATCGAACAGCCTGTGCGGAATTCGCGGCCTACACAGCGTCGCCACCACGATGGGGATGAGTCCGCAATCGGGACTGCCTCATAACAATCGCGTCGGTGACTTCGATCCATTTGCGATTCCGGTGATCATGCAAGCCACCGGCAAGTCGCTCGACGAAGTGCTCGACATCCTGGCGGAGAAAAGCGGACTGCTTGGCCTCAGTGGTGTGAGTGGCGATATCCGGGATTTGGAGGAGGCCGCGGGCAAAGGGAATGACCGGGCGCGACTGGCACTCGAGGTGTTCACTTCCGAAATCCGCCGCCACCTCGGCGGACTGCTCGTGGAACTGGGGGGCGCCGACGTGATCGTGTTCACCGGCGGCATCGGTGAACACGGCGTGAACATCCGGACGGAAGTCTGCGCCAACCTGATGGAACTCGGTATCCGGCTCGATCCAGCCGCCAATGCGACCGCCACAGGGGAAGCGAAGATCAGCGCCTCGGACAGCCGCGTCCAAGTTTGGGTCGTACCCACGAATGAAGAATTGATCGTTGCGAGGCAAACCGTAGAGGTCATTGGTCCTATCAGTCCTATCAGTCCTATTCGTCCTAGATAGAAACAGCATTTATGTTCGTCGCCAAAGTCACCGGGTTTTTAGTTTCGACGCAGAAGGTCGATTCGATGGTCGGTTATAAGCTGCTGGTGGTCGAGCCCTACCGTATCGAGCCGAATAAACGAGGGAGTCTGGTGACGACGGGGCGCACGTTCGTTGCCGTGGACATGCTGGGAGCTGGTGAAGGAGATTACGTGTTGATCACGCAGGGATCGAGCGCCCGGTTGACCCCCGAGACGAAGAATCTGCCGATCGACACCGTGGTGGTCGGCATAATCGACAAAGTGCATCTGGAGCACGACTGCGTTTATTCCAGAGAATCCTAAGTATGAATGACCAAATCCCAATGACCAGTTTGAGTGTCTAACCTCTAACCTCTAACCTCTGACCCCTTCCATGCAAATCAACGAAGACATCATTCGCAGCGTCGTGGCACAGGTGTTGGCGGAGGTCGGGCGTGCGCCAGTCGTGTCCGCCAAAGGCTTCGCTGGCCGCCACGGCGTGTTTACTTGTGTGAACGAAGCAGTCGACGCCGCCCGGGATGCCTTTGAGCAACTCTCCGAGCGAACGTTAGAAGACCGCAAGCGGATCATCAGTATCATCCGCCGGATTGCCATCGACCAATGCGTCGAGCTCGGCACGATGGAGATGAATGAAACGAAAATTGGCCGGCTTGCACACAAGATCGAAAAGCTGAAAACGCTGGGCGAACGCACACCGGGCGTCGAGTTCATGCGGAGCGAAGTGTTCAGTGGCGACCACGGTCTGGCGGTGATCGAGCACGCACCATTCGGTGTCATTGGCGTAATCACGCCGGTGACCCATTCGCTGCCGACTTTAACCGGTAATGCGGTGAGCATGATCGCCGGTGGCAACACCCTGGTCGTGAATCCGCACCCGAGCGGCAAGAAGGTGGCGACCGAAGGAGTGCGACGTTTCAACCAGGCGATCTCGCGCGAAGTCGGCATCGACAACCTGATCACGATTATCGCCGAGCCGACGCTCGACTCGGCCGCGCAGATCTTCAAGCACCGTGGCGTGGCCTTGATTTGCGTCACGGGGGGGGCGGCGGTGGCTCGGGCGGCGCTAAACAGCGGCAAGCGAGCCGTGGTGGCCGGCCCCGGCAATCCGCCAGTCGTCGTGGATGAATCCGCCGACTTGGAACGCGCAGCCCGATGCATCATTCAAGGCGGAGCGTACGACAATAATCTGCTCTGCATCGCCGAGAAGGAAGTGTTCGTCGTCGCTTCGGTGTTCGACGAAATGTTGCGCGCGATGGAACGAGCCGGCGCGGTGCGATTGAACGCCCGCGAAGTCGACTCATTGACCAAGGCCGCGATCGTTCCCGTCGGCGAAGGAGCGGACAAACACCACGCTGCGTCCAAGGACTTTCTTGGCCAGGATGCCGCGGTATTAGCCCGCGCTGCCGGACGCGGTGTTCCGGATAAGACTGAATTGCTGTTCGGCGAAACGGACGAGTCCAATCCATTCGTCACGGTCGAACAGATGATGCCGTTCGTGCCGTTCGTCCGCGTCCGCGATGTGGACGAAGCCATTGTCAAAGCCCATCACTATGAGCACGGCTTCCGTCATACCAGCATGATTCACTCCAACAACGTGCGCAACATGACCAAGATGGGCCGTCTGCTCGATACGACGTTGTTCGTGAAGAACGGACCGTGCATGGCGGCGCTGGGGTTGGGTGGAGAAGGATACCTGTCGTTCTCCATTGCCGGCCCGACCGGTGAAGGGGTCACGACGCCGCTGACGTTCACGCGCGAGCGGCGATGTTCCCTGATCGATGATTTGCGAATCTTGGGCAAGGCGTGAGGAGACAACTCGATGCAACTTGGTCTTGTCATCGGCCACGCAACCTCGACGGTGAAACACCGGTCCATGCACGGCACCAAGTTGCTACTTGTACAACCGTATTTGAATGATGGCGTGACGCCGGATGCCGACCCACAGTTGTGCATTGATGCAGTCGGCGCCGGCATCGGTGAAACCGTGTTGATCACCAGCGACGGTAAGTACGCTCGGGAGTTCCTGAAATCGGACACAACACCCGTCCGGTGGTCTGTGATCGGAATCAAGGATGAGAAGAGCCGGTGATGGAGAGATGGAGAGATGGAGAGATGGAGAGCGCCGGTGTCTGGAACGCCTGATAGATACGAAGACCCGAGAATGATGACATGAAATACGACTTGGAGTTGGTGGAATATGTGGTGCGCGAGGTGATTCGCCGGCTGACCGCCGACGGCCGCTTCGTGCCGCACAACGCTGCTCCGACCTCGCCGGTCGCGCAGCGCGAGCTGACCGTGACCGATCGGCTAGTCACGCTGGCAACTTTGCAGGACAAACTCGAAGGCATAACACAAATCACGATTGCTCGTCGCTCCGTCATCACGCCAGCCGTGCGTGATGAACTAAAGCAACGAATGATCGAATTAAAAAGGGGTTAGAGGTTAGAGGTTAGAGGTTAGTGAAGAATTTGCTCCGTACCCCGTACCCCGTACCCCGTACCCCGTACCCCGTACCCCGTACCCCGTAC
>CAZFLF010000844.1:0-3803 GCA_964519825.1 uncultured Pirellulaceae bacterium
AAAAGAAGGCGGGCGTTTTCCAGGACGATCCGTTCCAATCGTTCGACCAAGCCGGCGTTGGCAAGCTGATTCAGATCGGGATCAAAGAAGGCCGCTCGACTCGCAAAGATCTGAAGATCGGTATCTGTGGCGAGCACGGTGGCGAGGCGAAGAGCGTCAAGTTCTGCTGCCGTGTCGGCATGGACTACGTGAGTTGCTCTCCCTTCCGCGTCCCCATCGCCCGCCTCGCTGCGGCCCATGCGGCACTGGAGAGTAAGTGACTCAACCCGCTCGACGAACGTCGGCAATCTCATCGGCGCTGTCGCGGTCGGGTTGACTGTATGCAACCGTTGCCATGCGGGGTGTGCGGCGTTCTTGGACGAAGCCCCGTTTTCCGGTCGAGAGAAATGGCAGAAACTGCGCGGCAGGACCGGTGGTAAAGGTCACGGACAGAGTACGCATGGTCTCGATCCAGGTCAGGCCGCTGCGATAGATCACGCGATAAGCTTGCTTGAGTTGATCGATGTCCTCGCTGCTAAAACCCGCGCGGCGCAGACCGATGATGTTTAAACCAACAACCGTGGTCGTTTTACCGTCGAGCGTGACGAACGGCGGGACGTCTTGGCTGAGATGCGCTTGTCCGCCGACCATGGCGTAGGCGCCGATCCGGCAGAACTGATGTGCCGCCGCCGCGCCCGAGAGATACGCGCGATTCCCGACAGTCACGTGCCCGGCGAGCAGCACGTTGTTCACGATGACGACATGATTACCAACATGGCAGTCATGGGCGATATGCGAGTTGACCATGATCAAATTGTTATCGCCGATTTCCGTGTGCGTTTCGGCAGTCAGACCGCGGTGAATCGTGACGTTCTCACGGATTATGTTGCCGCGGCCAATCCGCAACTCGCCCAACCGTTCACCCGCCCGCAGATGCTGTGGCTTGCCCCCCAGGACGGCCCCTTCGTGGATTTCATTATCCGGACCTAAAATGGTCCCTTGCTTCACAGTAACGCGTCCGGCCAGCGAGCAGCGGTCGCCGATGACCGCTCCCTCTTCCACAACGCTAAACGGCCCGATCACGACCTGGCTGCCAATTGTCGCGTCGGGTGAAACGAGCGCGAACGGGTGAATGCGATACACGGGGTTCCTCCATCTCGCTGTTGGCGGACTTTCATAGAGCATGATCGGCCACCGATCTTGCCGGGTTTAGCGATTCTGCCGAATTTGCTGAGAAAGCCACTGGCTCGATTAGCGCTTGCGGACGTCGACGCACACAATTTCCTGATCGTCGCGCAGCAACAACCGTCCATGAAACAACGCGGGTGCCTGGCGGGTCGAGCCAAGAATCGTCGCGCGTCCTAGTTCGTCAAACCGTTGAGGTGACGCGCGCACAACGACCAGTTCGCCTTTCATGGTGGTGATGAACAACTTACCGTCGGCGGCGATCAAGTTCCCCTTGCCGAAGCGAACCTGTTGCCACATCCGCTCGCCGGTTGCCGCGTTGACGCATGTCAGATGCGTAATCGGTCCGGCGCCGCCAACGTTGTCCATCCCGTACAAGTACCCGTCCAAGAGCATCGATGTCTGCCATTCATTCCGCATCACGCTACTGGTGCCCAACGACTCCCACACCGGGCTAACCTCGAATTTGTCGGCCTGCGGCTTCAAGGCCAGCAGCACGCTACCATGATTTTCACCCGACGAAAGAAAGACCTGACTTTTGTACTCTAGTGGCGTGGCGATGTTGCATTCGTAGTTGGTTTCGTACGGATGCCGCCATAGCACCGTGCCGGTGTCGGGGGCAACGCCGAGCGCCGAGTTTCCAGTGTAGGCGACGATCTGCGGACGGCCACCAACATGCAACAGAGCCGGAGAGGAATAACCAGCTGGATCATTCCCCGCCATCCAGCGCGGCTTGCCAGATTGGGCTTCATACGCCACCAGCGTCGCCTCGGGCGCTCCAACCGTCACGACAACCAGATCGCCGACCACCAATGGCGAACAAGCCATTCCGTATTCGGCTACCTTGCCCGAATGTTTCGCAACCGTATTCTGCGACCAGAGCAGCTTGCCGTCTCGAAAGTCAGCCGCTGCCAAAACCCCCTCGCCGGTGAAGACAAATACCCTATCGCCGACGATGGTTGGCGTCGCGCGGGGACCATCTCCCATCCCGTTGCGATATTCGGGCGCGATCGCCGTTCGCCAGACCGATGCGCCTGTCTCGGCATTTAACGCGATTAACCACTGCTTGCCATCGACCTGCACCATCGTCAGAACTCGGCCGCGGCTGACGGCCAATCCCGACATACCAACTCCACCCGACACACGCCACTCGACTTTCGGTCCTTGTTCAGGCCAGCGGTCAAGCAGTCCGGTCTCGTTCGATAAACCGTTGCGGTGTGGTCCCAGTAACTGCGGCCATTCGGCCTCCGCGGCGGGCGGTTGTGCCATCACGGGATCGATCGAAAACACTCCAATCAACGCGACAACGAACGCAGCTGCAATCCCCACTCGAGTTTTTATAAGCAACAATGAGGGTGACATCGTCTCTCCTTGGCTGATTTTTGGTGAATAGATCACGTTCGCACTTCGCGCACGAGAGCATCCTCTTTCCAGTTGGCATTAAACGGTTAGCTAGGTAATCTGTCGTTCGCTTGCGTATTATGTGAGCAGAAAGAGACAGGAAGATAATGGACAGAAAAATATTGTGCGATGCTCCTGTCGTCGATTTTCCTGTCATCGCGTTTCCGAAACTTTCAGGGCGCTTTCGATGGGAACTCAGGCGGCGATGAACAACTTCGGCCGCAATCTTTCCTGGACCCCGTCGGATGTCTTCGAGCCGCGTAGTGAGGACGAAGTGTTAAGCGTTCTCGACCGGTGTCGCGGCCGGCGGATTCGCGTCGTGGGCAGGCTTCATTCGTGGAGCCCGGCCGTGGTCGCCGAGGATGTCTTGATCGACTTGCGACATTTTAACGAGGTGCGCGTCGAGCGACGTGGCGAGGAAGTTTGGGCAACGGTCGGCGCAGGGTGCCAGATTAAACGCCTATTGGTTGAACTTGAGAGTCAGGCGGGCGCCACAATCCCCTCACTGGGATTGATCACCGAGCAAACACTTGTCGGAGCAGCCGCGACGGGAACACATGGCTCGGGAAAGAACAGCCTCTCGCACTACATCGCCGAGATGCGCGTCGCGACCTACGATCCGGATACGGGTCACCCGACCATCCGAGTGATCACGATGGGTTCCGAACTTCGTGCGGCCCGCTGCTCACTGGGGTGCCTCGGCATCATCGTATCCGTCGGACTTTGGTGCCGGCCGCAATACCACATTGAAGAACATATGCGGCGCCACCGGAGTCTCGACGACGTGCTGGCGGCTATGGAGCAGTTTCCACTTCAACAGTTCTATCTGATCCCTTGGCTGTGGGAATTCTTAGCTCAGCATCGAAGGGAAGTCGCTACCGCGCGCAGCCGTCTAGCAACACTGTATCGTTGGTACTTCTTTCTGGTCTTCGATGTCATCTTCCACGTCGTGCTCCTGCTGTTGGTTCGTTTGCGCCGCCGCTGGCCCGTGCACCGCTTCTTCCGCCACATCCTGCCGTGGACTGCCATCAAGCGCTGGCGGGTCGTCGACAAATCACAAGACATGCTCGTCATGGAACATGAACTGTTTCGGCACATCGAAATCGAGATGTTCGTGACTCAGTCCAGGATTCACGACTCGCTCGCCTATGTCGAAGAGATACTCAAGTACTTCGACGACAACCACGCGACACTGACATCCTCCACTCGCGACCAGCTCGGTGCGCTCGGTTTGTTGA
>CAZFLF010000845.1:0-3803 GCA_964519825.1 uncultured Pirellulaceae bacterium
CGGACGGTCGAACAGGCTGGACAACCGCCGTATGCCGTTGGCGGTCAGATATCCTTCTAGCGTGACCTGCTTTCCGTTTACTGCGGGCTTCCAGTCACTCAATTCGTCGATCATCGCGCCATGCTCCGCCAAGGCATGCAGCAGCGCGCTCTTCGCAGCTTCGGCGGACAACACGACATCGTTGCGAAAGTCGACTTTGATCTTTCCAAACGGCTTGTCGGAAAACGTGATGCCCAGAGTAATCCCGCGGATCCCGACCAGCATGGACGATACGCCATTGGGGTCGAGCTTGTTCTTGGCGAGAAACTCCTTCGCCGCAGGTTGCTCGAGCACGTCCTGAATCGCATCCGCCGTCAAGGCATCTTCGAGGTCCAACGCGAGAATCACTGGAGTGCCCAGTTCGTTCGCGAAGCGGAACGCTTCGGTCAGATACGGCGAAAGCGCATGCGCCCGGCGGCCGTCGACCTCGCGCATCCAACGTGCGACCGATTGCCGGTTGGCAGGAGCCATGAAGGCCCCCGTCTTGCCACCGGTCTTCACAATGTAGGCATCGGTGGGCAACGCGACCGCTTCATGGCCGGCGACATTGTCGAGTTTGCCACCAGTCATGCCGACGATCTTGGCCATCGAAGGTTCGTGATCCAACTCAAGAATCGCCGCCTCCCACAGCGGCACCCAGAGATCCAAGTCCAATTGATTCGCTAGGATGGCGTACTTTCCATCTGGGGGCAGCACCGTCAGGCCCGCGCCAAAAGCCGTATCTCGCTTGACAGCCCACCCATCGCGTTTCGCCACCGGACTCTCCATCAACTTCTCGACGTTGACGAATGAGACTGCATTGGCTGACGAAGGGACTTGGCGCGCCAGCTCGTCGAATTGGGCGCTCGCGATGCGTGTGCCAACGCCGATGGGCAGGAGTGTCAATATCGCGGCAATTCTGGGGAGCCAGCGCATGGTCGGACCTCGTATTACTCAAAGCAGTTGAAAAGAAGCATTGTGATATGCTTCGACCCGATACAGGTGAATACTCTAGTTGATAGCAATGTGTGATGCACGCCTGGCGAACGGACAGAGCGAGGGAGAGATGGAGAGATGGAGAGCTAGCGAGCACCCATCAGTTGCTCGGCCCCTCCGTCCCTCCGTCCCTCCGTCCCTCCGTCCCTCCATCCCTCCGTCCCTCCGTCCCTCCATCCCTCCGTCCCTCCGTCCCTCCATCCCTCTTCGCTCCTCGCCAACTTTGGGCTGAATGGTTACCATGTTTGGCGAATGGTGATGCTGAGGTCTGGTCATTGCTTCGCGAAAAGGAGCATCCGATGCGTACTCTCGCGCTGGCCATCGTGTTGTTCGTGCTGGGTAATCTAAAGTTGGTGCGAGCCGCGGAACTTGAAGACGATCAAGCTCCCTTGGAGAAGGCGATCCAGCAGTGGATTGCCGAATGGGACAAGCCTTCTTTTTTCGCACGGAACGCAGGTAGTCGCGAGCTGCGTAATGTCGGCCGTGCCGCTTTTCCGGCGTTGGTGGCGGCCGCTCAGAGCGGCACTCATGAGACAACCGCGCGCGCGTTGGCGTTGTTGAAGTCATCGCTGCATACGGGCGAAGCATCGGTCCAGGCCGCGGCCCGCAAATCACTGGATCAGATTGCTGCCGGTCCCAACGCGTCGCCGGCGCGATCAGCGCAACAGATTCTACGCGACTACGATCGTCCTCCCCAACTCGCCAGGGCACAGGCGTTTGGCATGCCGAACGGGTTCCCGGGCATTGCCGGGCGGATCAATACCTGGACGAATCGGGGCACAACAACGATCGAAGCGTTCGAGAACAACGTAAAGATCAAGATCCAAAGTGACGCGACAGGGCGTATCAAAGTCGAGATCACACAGAAGAAACAAGGCCTTGATGTACCCAGCAAATTCGAGGCAGCGAATGTTGCGGAATTAAGGACCAAGCATCCAGAAGGACATCAGGCCTATCAGAGGTACGAACCGACATTGCAGCAGGCCAAACTGGTCGGCGCCCGTATGCGCGGCATGCCAGGCGCCCCTGCAGTGCTGCCGTTTCCCGGAATCCCCAATGTTCCTCTGCAGCTCGGGGGCGCACGGCATCAAGTCCTCCAGAACCACGAGGCACAGATTGAAGTTCTGAAGCGACACATCGCCCAGGCCCCAACTCCCGCAATGGCCGATTCCTTGAACCGCAGCCTGCAACAAATCATCGAGAGTCGCGAACAGTTGCAGCGGGAACTGAATCGAAATCGCTAACGGCTGATGGTAGACCCAGGGTGACAGAAAAACCGCGTCCAGCAGCCGGGAGGGCGCTGCTGACGCGGTGAGTCTTGCCCCTTGAAAAATAGCTCACGATCTCTGTGGGCGATTTACGGGTTGTGCCGATCCTGCGGCCCGTTCGTTTCGCCGTCTTCCACCGCACGGGTGAAGACCGTCCCACATTTTCACTGATAGGTGATTTGCCGGAACGAGGGCGGTTCGGATGGCGCGCCGTCATCAAGCTGAACGCGGGCGACAACCGCAACTGGGGCAGGCGGGGTGGGTTTCGCGTTGCATGGATGCCAATTATGGCCGGGAAATTCGGAACTGCAAGCAATTGCACAACAGACAGCGTGCGCGCAAATAAGCGGGCACGCTGGCTTCGGAATCGTTGGTGGCGAGTCATGCAGCCGTTCTAATGTCCCTGTCGACCGGGTGGGCAGGTCTAAACTTGATAAGCTAAGTAGGTCCTTACCTGTTATTTGGTCACCTTTGCAGCAGGCGATCTAACTCCGCGCATTGATGTCGCTGACTTGCTCATTCAGCGTCCATAGGTCGTAAAGCCAGCCTAACCCAAGGAGGCCGCCGGTAAGGAGCCAAATAACCCCGGTAATGATCTTGCCCATGTAGAACCGGTGAATTCCAAACAAGCCCAGGTACACGAGCAGGAGCCAGGCGATGTTATAGTCGAGCCGGCCCGGAACGTAGCGGCGGTCGGCCCGCGCATCCATCGACGGAATGAGGAACAGGTCAATGATCCAGCCAATGAGCAAGAGACCACCGGTGAAGAACCAAATTGTGCCGGTGATCGGCTTGCCATAGTAGAAGCGATGCATCCCCAGGAAGCCGAAGATCCAGCACAGGTAACCGACGACGATCGAGTGAGTCTCGCGGCGGGCGTTGGGGTACATCGTGCCGGTGGACATCGCAGGTTCTCCTGGCAAACGAGGGGCGCTGAGAAGTATTCGATTCGACAATGACAATCTTAATGGAAGTGATGGAATCCACGCATTGGAGGATGAAATGAAAGTCGGAATTGTCGGAAGCGGCGTGGTGGGTGCGACGGCGGCGTACGCCCTGGTGATGCGCGGCGTGTGTCGCGAGGTCGTTTTGGTGGATCGAATTCGAGATCGGGCTGTGGCCGAAGCGGACGACATTCGCCGTATCCTTGGCTCGGGAACTACGCTGGATACTGCCCGCTTTCGCAGTCTGCTAGGGACCCATTGCGGAGTTGATCCGCAACACGTCCACGGTCACGTGGTCGGCGAGCACGGCGACTCGGAGGTGCTCACCTGGTCTCTGGCCACTGTCGGCGGCATGTCGCTCGAAGCGTTCGCCGAGTTACGTGGAGTTCGTTATTGCGATCACGCTATTTCTGGCGATCGCCCACCGGACGGTGTAAACAGGTGAAGTCCGACTCCGGATTGTACGGACTGCATCGGGTTGCCAACGAATCAACCAAGTTGTCGTCGAGGAATATTTCAACCAAGCCGTCTGTTCTCTTCGCTGCGGAGTATTGCCACTGGTCCCCGTTCGCCGTCC
>CAZFLF010000846.1:0-3800 GCA_964519825.1 uncultured Pirellulaceae bacterium
CGCTCAGCCGTATGTGCTTCAGTCGGTCGCCGACGAAGCACTCGTCGTAGGCGGGATTATTGATGAAGGCAAAATTGTTGTCGTAGAACAGCGGCTTATACGCGCCAGCAATCGCCTTCTTGAGATCGGCAGCCGATTCCTGGGCCGCCAACTCCCGGCACTTGGGACAGTCGCATGCCACGGTCGATGGCGACAACTCAGCGCCCGTCGATTGAGAGTCCAGGTCAGCGACGTCAAAGTAAGCTTCAGACTGGGGCGAAGCGGTGTCAGTCTCGTTGCCCTGCCCCAAAATACAAGTCGTCAATAAACCGATCGCAACGGTCACCAAAACACAACGAATCGGGGACATGACGGACGACTCCAACCGTACAGGCACCCACGAGAAGAAGACGCGAGGCACGCCGCGAATCTGTGAGGCTCATTCTTATCAGCATCGGAGTAGCGTCTGCGACTGCTCTAATGACAAACCGTCCCCTACCTCGGAGCGCCTAATCGATACAGCTTCACGCGCCGACAGCTTGCCAACACGCGGGATCTCCGTTCAAGACCGTTCCAATTAAATCAACCTACCCGTACAGTAGTGGACAGCATCTCTATGAATCGACCCTCGCGCTACATCATGGGAATGACGGCCTCCGGACTGGTGTTGTCCGTCGTGGTGGGTATGGCGCTGGGCACCGGCAGTTACACATACTACTACGGTGAGGGCTTCTCGTATTTCAGCAGCGATCCGCGGGCGTGTGTCAATTGCCACATCATGCGCGATCACTACGACGGCTGGTCGAAGGCCAGCCATCACGCGGTTGCCACCTGCAATGACTGCCACACGCCGCACGACTTTTTGGGAAAGTATTGGACCAAAGCCGAGAACGGCTTCTGGCACTCGAAGGCGTTTACGTTGCAAGATTTTCACGATCCGCTGGTCATCCGGCCGAAAAACGCCCGCGTGCTGCAAGGCAGTTGTGTTAGCTGTCACGCGGAGATGGTTGCCAACATAATCGAGCACGAAGTTCTCGAAGACGGCGGCGCGGCGTACTGCGTTCGCTGCCACGCGTCGGTCGGCCATGGCCCGGCCAAATAAGCGCCGGCGAAGAGGAGGCGTTAGTACGCACCCCGGCCGCAGGAAGGCAAAACTACTCGTGGGAGGAACCGAAATATGACCGCTGCCGATGCTTCTGCTTCTCAACCGCGCCGCAGCCGGCTGCCGTACTTGCTGACCGTGCTGTTAACGGCCGGGCTAACCGTTGGCATTGTGGCGTTGCTGATGAACATCTCCGAGCGGAAGCACGAAGCCCGCGAGCATTACGTGCAATTGGTCGAGTTGACCGAAGAAACCGTCGATCCGGCCGAGTGGGGAAAGAACTTTCCGCGGCAGTACGACGGCTATCGCAGAACCGTGGACAACGAGCGGACCCGGCACGGCGGCAGCGACGGCATGGCTCCTTCGAAGCTGGAGGCCGACCCGCGGCTGAAACGCATCTTCGCCGGGTATCCGTTCTCCATCGATTACCGGGAGAAGCGCGGTCACGCTTATATGCTCTCCGACCAGGACGTGACGCGACGCGTGACCGAGTTCAAGCAGTACGGCGCCTGCCTGCACTGCCACGCCTCGATCGTCCCCGCGTATCGCACCGCTGGCGACGGCGACGTAATGCGGGGATTCGAGAAAGTCTGCGGCATGAGCCTGGCCGATGCCCGCAAGCTGGTCGAGCACCCCGTGGCGTGCCTGGATTGCCACGATCCGGGCACGATGCAACTGCGGGTCACGCGGCCCGGTTTCTTCAACGGCATCCGGGCCTTGGCCGAGGGGGACGCGCCGACGCCGCACCTACCGAGCATCGAGCGGTGGCGAAAGGGAAAACGCGACTCCGCTTACGACCCGAATGTGGACGCCACACGGCAAGAATTGCGAAGCTTCGTTTGCGGTCAGTGTCACGTCGAGTACTACTTTCATGGAGATGGCAAGGTCGTCACGTATCCCTGGCAAAAGGGGCTGAAGGCTGACGACATCGAATCGTACTACGACGAGATCGGGTTCAGCGACTGGACGCACGCCGAAACCGGCAACAAAGTGCTCAAGGCCCAGCATCCGGAATTCGAAACCTGGAGCCAAGGCATCCATGCCCGCAGCGGCGTCTCATGCGCGGACTGCCACATGCCTTACGTCCGAGAGGGGGCGGTTAAGATCAGCGACCATCAGGTGCGCAGCCCGATGCTCAACGCCGCGCGTTCGTGCCAGGTGTGCCACCGCTATGGGGAGGACGAGATTCAGACGCGGGTCGAGGTCGTTCAAGAGCGCACTCGCGCGCTGATGGGCCGCGCGGAGGACGCTTTGGTGCAGCTCTACGACACGTGGAAAGCGGCGTCCGATCGCGGAGCACAACCAACCGACCTGGCCGAGGCGTCCAAGCTCCACCGCCGGGCGCAGTGGCGAGTGGATTTCGTCAATGCCGAGAACTCGCAGGGCTTCCATGCTCCGCAAGAGACGGCCCGGCTGCTGGGCGAGGCGATCGACTATGCACGGCAGGCCCAGATTCGCGTGCTCGAGTCGGCCGACAAGCCATAAACGCGGCGCGTGGCAGCGGCCTCAGGTGAAGACATGAGGGCTATTTTCGTTTGCGAACGCGCGACCGCGATGATTCTTCGGTTGGATCAGTCGCTTTCGTCCCGCTCGTGGCACGTGACGCAACCGGCGCGTACGCCTGCTTACCGCTGGTGAGGATTTGCTCTGGAGTCAGCGTGGCAAACAAGTGCATGGCGCGAGCGATGATGCCGGTCCATCCGGTTTGATGGCTGGCCCCCAGTCCTGCGCCATTGTCGCCGTGAAAGTACTCATAAAACAACAGGCAATCGCACCAGTGCGGATCCGATTGAAATTTCTCGCTGCCACCGAAAACGGGGCGTCGGCCATGTTCGTCCTGTGTAAAGATATGTGACAGTCGCCGGGAGATCTCTTCGGCGATCTGGTACAGCGTCATCTGCTGGCCGCTTCCGGTCGGGCATTCGACTTTGAACTCGTCGCCGTAGTAAGCGTAGTACTGCAACAATGCGCGAATGATCAGAGCGTTCACCGGCATCCAGATCGGGCCGCGCCAGTTCGAGTTGCCACCGAACATGCCGCTATCTGATTCGGCAGGCAAATAGCCGACGCGGTATTCCTGGCCATCGACGTGGACGACATACGGCTGCTGCTCGTGGAATCGCGACAGTGAACGGATGCCAAAGGGGCTGAGGAATTCGTTCTCGTCGAGCATCTTCGAGAGCACTCGGCGGAGTTTTTCTTCGTTGAGAATCGACGCGAGATGTCGGTTGGCGACGCCCGGTCTGTGCGGGTCGTGGATGAACGCGACCAGCTCCGGTCGAGCATCGAGAAAGTGGCGAAAGCGTTTGACGATCTCGGGATGCTGTTGCACGAGTTTGTCTTCGAATACCGTGGCGGCACACAGCGGCAGCAGGCCAACCATCGAGCGGACCTTCAATCGCTGCGATTGGCCGTTTGGCAACTGCAGTACGTCGTAAAAGAAGCCGTCGTCTTCGTCCCACATGCCAGATCCGCCTCCGGTGTGCAACATCGACGATGCGATCCAGAGGAAGTGCTGGAGGAACTTCAACGCCATCTCGGCGTAGGCCGCGTCGGTCTGAGCTAGCTCGGCAGCAATCTCCAGCATGTTCTGGGAGAAGAGTGCCATCCAAGCGGTGCCATCCGCTTGTTCGAGATGTCCGCCCGTCGGCAGCGGCGCGCTGCGATCGAACACGCCGATGTTGTCCAGGCCGAGAAAGCCGCCTTCGAACACGTTGCG
>CAZFLF010000847.1:0-3794 GCA_964519825.1 uncultured Pirellulaceae bacterium
AGCGTCTCACTTAGCCGTCGCACCCGTCGGCGCCCTGTGCGCAACAATATTCCCCTAACTCGTGGGGGTCCGTCGCTGCCAATCACGGACTTTCATGTGTTGAGGCGCTGGCCAGAGCTTCCAACGAACCCGAAGCGGGGTTCGAGAGGCCGGCCATGGAGAGATTTGGAGGTACTACATTTCCGACTTGACGGCCCCGGAGTCGGTAGCAATCCAAGAGGCGCAGGTCGCCGCTGTTCACACCCGGGCGTCGAGGTGGCGAACACGACGAAGCTCGGGAAATTTGTAAGCCCAGAGTGCGGCAATTGCCATCGTGCCGAGACCGCCGATGACGACCGCCGGCACCGTGCCGATCAGGGCGGCGACCATCCCGGCACGGAACCCGCCAATTTCATTGGAGGCACCGGTTACGACCGTGGCGACGGAATTGACGCGCCCCCGGACCTGATCCGGCGTCCGCAACTGCACCAGCGTCTGGCGGACGTAGACGCTGATCATGTCCGCCGCCCCCATCACCGCCAGCATGGTCATGGAGAGCCAGACGATCGACGAGACGCCGAACACGATCGTGCATAGCCCGAACAGAAACGCGGCGGCGAACATAGCGATACCAGCGTGATTGCGGATCGGTCGGCTGGTCAAGTAGAGGGCCGTTGCAAGCGAGCCGACACCCATCGACGAGTGCATCAGGCCGAGGCCCCATGGACCAACGTCGAGGATATCCCGCGCATAGACCGGCAGAAGCGCGACCGCACCGCCGAGCAGGACGGCGAACAGATCAAGAGAAATCGCGCCGAAGACGAGCTTCTCGTTCCAGATATATCGAATGCCGGCGGAAAGGCTCCGCCATGTCGGCGGTTCGGCAACGGTCTTCTGTAGTGGCTTCGGGATGAACGCGACGCAAGCGGCGGAAAAAAGCAAAAGAACGAGGGCGGCGCCATAGGCGATCTCGGCGCCGAGAACGTAGAGAAAACCGCCTACCGCGGGACCGACAATGATCGCTAACTCCCAAGAGGATGAGGAGAGTGCGATAGCGCTCGAGAGTTCCCGCTCGGGCACGAGATTGGGGACCAGAGACTTGGTCGCTGGGCTTACAAACGCGCGGAAAGTGCCAAACAGCGCCAGCAGCAAGAAAATCGCGCCAACGGTGATCGAGCCCCGCCAGGTGAAAAAGAGGATCGCGGCCGCGCACAGCCCCTCGCCCAAGAGGCAGGCGGCTGCGATCACACGACGGTTGAAGCGATCCGCCGCGGAGCCGGTCACCAAGACCAGAAGGAACGCCGGCGCGAATTGAAACAGCCCAACAAGCCCAAGGTCGGCAGGATTGCGGGTGAGGTCGTAGACCTGCCATCCGACAGCGACGGCAACAACTTGCCTGCCCATAGCCGAGAGCACTTGCATGACAAAGAAGAGCACGAAGCCTCGATAGCGCAGCACATGCCAGCCGCTGCGAGGTCGTGCGTTAGCGTGCGGTTTCATGGGTTCCGTGATGTGGGGAACGCCGTCAGCGTGGAGGCGTTGCTGGCCAGAAAAAATTACGCGCGCTTGCGCCGATACTCGGACCGAAGGACGATTACTCCCGAGATGGTAATAAGGGCCATTCCTACCAGAACTATGGTTCCTGGCACGTCGCCCCAAATCACGAATCCCATCAATAGGCTCCAGAGGATAATGGCGTAACGGAAAGGACCGACTAACGAGACCTCGCCGTGGCGAAGGGCAATCACTGATAGGTGATATGCGCCGAACAGAAAGATCGAAGCAAGGGCAAGAATGCCAAGTTCGAACAGACCGAGCGCGACCCAGTCCCCATCGATCAGAGACGCAGCACCCCCAACCGATGCGACCACCAGTGTTGAGCACAGCGTGATGAGAAGTGACGGTACATTTCGCGAGATCGCGCGGGTAGCGACCTCTCGAATGGCAACCATGATCATCGCGCCGACGGCGAGTAGGCCATAGAAATTTGCGCCGCCTGGCTCAGGGCGGAGAACAAGTAGCACTCCCAAGAAGCCGGCGATACTCGCTATCCAACGAGCGGCGCTGACGCGTTCTTTCAGCAAGAGTATCGCTAGGACCGTAGCCGCGATCGGAGCGGCGTTGATCACCGCCGTAGCGTCTGCAATGCGCATGTGAAATAGCGCGTTGGTGAAGAACAGAGTCCCTGCACCATCCGTGGCTCCTCGCAGGAGAACTCGAGGTGTCAAGACAAGACGCCAATACCGCAGCACGCCCGCGACCACTGCTGCAGCCAAGACCAGGGCACTCGTCATGAGGCCGCGCAAAGCGATGATCTGAGGTACGGGCATTGTTTCCGTGGCAATTTTTACCACCGTGTCGCCCAACAGGTAAAACAACGACGATACGAGCATGGCCGTAATCGCCAAGCCTTTGTCCTCGGAGAACAGCCTCATGAGTGCGCTGCCATTTCACTATTCCGCCGTTGAGCTAGAATTCTCAATTGCTAGTCGTTGGCTGATTGAGCGTCGGAAGAAAGGCAGTGATGATGCCGATCGCAGGAAGAAACGAGCACGCACGAAACACGAATTCGATGCTCGTGAGGTCTGCTAACTCTCCGAGAAACGCCGCTCCGATGCCGCTTATCCCGAACGCAAAGCCAAAGAACATCCCAGAGACCGCCCCCACTCTGCCAGGAATGAGATCCTGTCCGAATACGACTATTTGCGGAAAGGCGGAGGAGAGTCCGACAGCAATCAACACTGAAACGGCCGCCGTTGCATGGAGTCCGAGATAGGGGAGGATCAATGTAAGTGGCAACACGCCGAGCACGGATGTCCAGATCACAAGCTTCTGGCCGAAACGATCGCCGATCGGCCCGCCCAACAACGTTCCCACGCCGACGGCAACGAGGAAGAAGAATAGAAATAGCTGAGCAGTGGGTACCGATACGTTGAACTTTTCGATGAGAAAAAAAGTATAGAAGCTCGTCATGCACGCGACGTAAATGAATTTAGAAAAGATCAGAGCAATCAGAATGGCGAACGCGCTGATTAAACGTGATCGCGAGAGGTTATGATTGACAACGTGCACAACATCGGCGCGGCTCGCAGCTAGCCGACGCTGCTCGTTGTGCCAGGCACTCACCTTCCAGAGTATGAATATCGCGAGCAGGGCAATCGCTGCCCCGAGAGCAATACTCCTCTGACCAAAAGGCACGATGACGACTGCAGCGACTAGCGGTCCAAGCGAGGTGCCAACGTTGCCGCCACCTTGGAAAAGCGCTTGAGCAAGGCCTCGACGCTCACCGGCCGCAACTCGAGCAACGCGCGATGCTTCCGGATGAAACACGCCAGAGCCGGCGCCAACCAGTGCTGCTGCGACAAGCAATGCACCATAGCTTGGGGCTAGCGCTAGCAGCATGAGCCCGATCAGGCTAATGCTCATTCCCACCGGCAGTGAGTAGGGAACGGGCTTGCGATCCGTATACATTCCAATACTCGGCTGAAGGAAACAGGCAACTGTGTGGAACGTAAACGTCAGAAGCCCGATTTGCCCGTAGTCGAGTCGGAACGACTCCTTCAGAAGAGGATAGATGGCCGGAAGAAGCGACTGAACCGTGTCGTTCAGAAGGTGCGCGAATGTGATCGCACCTAGTATTCCATAGGCTGTCTTATGGGCCCCACCTTGCCGAGGCATTTCTGAGCGAGTGGCAGTGGTAGGCATGAATTGCCACCCTTCCCATGTAGTGCTGCGGCGGGCGCCGCACATTGAGTTGCGTTAAACTCAGATCCGTTGTCGATTGATCGAGAGCATCTCGACAAGATCGCGGCGGG
>CAZFLF010000848.1:0-3793 GCA_964519825.1 uncultured Pirellulaceae bacterium
TCGGGGTGCTGCGTGGCCCAATTCTTCATCAGGTCAAAGGCTGAATTCGCGCGGTCCGTTTCGACCAGCAAGACCGCCAGGCCGCGTCGGCAATCAATGTGGTTTTCGTTGAGGTCCAGGCATTGGTTGTAGATCGCCTCGGCCTGCTTCAGCATCTCGCGATTATTGGTTTGAGTGCCACCGCGGTGCAAAGTGGCCGCAAGGTTGTAGTAGGCATCTGGATTGGTTGGATTGGCGGCGACCGCCTGCTGAAACCGTTGCAGCGCAGCTGGCTGATTGCCCGATTGAAACAACCGCACTCCGTCGATGTTGTGAAAGTCCGCCGCGGTGCGACAGCCGATCATTCCGCAGACGAATACCAGTCCCCAGCTCAGCCGACGACGAGATGCCGCGACAGGACGCCGGGGGGCGACGAATGCTGGGCCAAACGCATGCTCGCACATAAACCAACCGCAGGACGGATGAAACCGCGAGAAGAGATAAGACGGATTCGGACAGTACCAAAGCCAGCGTACCTGCCACAAGAGCAAAAAACTCGCAACCGCGCGCCCGGACTGCCAAGTATCGGATGGTCAAATTTCCGGGGCACCGGTGCGATTTGCCGAGCGGCCACTCGCTCACATGCGAGAGTGCGAGAGTGCGAGAGTGCGAGAGTGCGAGAGTGCGAGAGTGCGAGAGTGGGAGAGTGGGAGAGTGGGAGAGTGGGAGTGACAGCAGTTCCAATACTGTGAACCGACAATCACACGATGCGAGTTAAAATACGAAGACGAACGCTAATCTTCGCTGATCTACACTAAATACAACCCGTCGTAATTAGTGTTCATTAGCGGGAATCAGAGTTCCTGACTCCTTCTCATTGAGATTTGGAGTCCTGAGTGGCTGCAAAAAGAACGGAAAGAGACTGATATTTCGGCTACGGGGAATCGTTGGGCGGACTTGCTGGGGCCGACGTATCTGTCGTCACTTCCTTCTTCTCTTTGTCCTTCTCTTTGTCCTTCTCCGGCTTGTCGACCGGCTTGAGATCGCTCGTTGCCACCGCTTCTTCGTCGGTGACGACGCGGTCTTCGTCGGTTGGGTCAATATTCAGCCATTGCTTGCGGATATCCTCCGGCACCGACGCGCGCCAAATCGCCAGCACTTCGTTGATATCGACATGCGGGTTGCCACGTTCATTCCCTTTGGCCCCCCCCTGGATCGGATTAAGAGGCGCCCACAACATGTCGATCTGGGAACTGTCGGAGTAGTATCGTCCACCCACGATTTGTTCCTGATCGTCGAGATCGAGCCTGTAGTGGTAGAAAGCCTGCTTGTTGTATCGAGCCGGTTCGTTTGTTTCACGGTTCGTGTTCATCGCGAAGGTGGCCGTGACGGAAACTTCCACGCTGCGGTCGGACAGCGGAGTGATTTTTGATTTATACGAATAGATCGGGTAATTGATCACGACCTCGCCAATGGCCGACTCCATGCCGATGGGATGTCCGCCACGTCCTAACCAATTCGTTAACGCCAGGTGCAGCAACGCTGGATGGATCACCGTGTCGACCCCGCCCAAAAATTCGGTCTCCGTGTACATGTAGATTTCCGCGAGCATGCCCTTGATATCAGCTGGCGTAAAGACAACTCCGTTGCGGGTCACGTTGAATTGCGGTTCGGCATGCCGAATGGCGGCGGCCGTCCAGCCGTTGCAGTGACCGTACCAGTAGGGCGTTTGCGGCCCACGTGAGGCCCGAATTCGTTGAAACAGACCGATGCGCACCAGCCCACCTGCGCGTGGGGGCCGTGCATCGCGGCCCGATTTGTGAACGCCGACGTCGCGGCGTTCCCACTCGGTGGCCAACATCCGATTGCCATGGAACGCATGGTCGTACTTCATCATTGCGGGCATCGTGCCCCCGCTGCGATCTGGATAATCGAAACCAGAATACGGGACGCGCACGTCGGGGACCTTTCCGTCGGCGGGTAGATCGGCGAGTCTCAGTTTCAGTTCCTGCCCCCACAACTGTTTGAATACCTGTTGCTGGTAGGTCAACTCGTCCTTGGGAATCGGGTTCGAAGATGTTTGTCCCACTGCCGCCACGAGCGCCAGACAAGAAATCAATGTCGCTTGCATAGTCCCCTCACGAACGATTCTGAATCTAAAGCCGCATACCAACCGGTTGCAGGCCGCGCAACGACTCGTTGCTATGAAAACAATTGGAACGTTGGTTTTTGGCCAAGTGGTTCTGAGCCAAACAGGGAAAAAAATACCCTCCGGCGACCTCATGTCGGACCAGAGGGTGCTCGCTGCTGGTTACTCCAAATAAAGCCTCAGGGCACCGGTGTGAGAGTTCGTGTCGCCGCTGATCGAATCCGCCAAAAGAGCGCAGTGGTTCGATCGAGCTTTGACCTCCCGTCAGTCCGGTGAGGCTGTTTGATTACTTGCCGCGCTTCTGCACGGGTGACTGAGTCGGCTTTTGAGCCGGTTTTTGCACCGCATTCTTTTGCTGCGGAGCTTGGACTTGGACGTGCTTCTGAACCGGTTGCAGCTTCTGGGCTGGCTCGCCTTTCTGTGCCGGCGCTTGAGTCGGCTTCTGAGCTGGAGCCTGAACGGGTTTCGCTTCCGGGGCCTGTGCTGCACCTTTCTTTTCATCCTGTGCTGAAAGGAAGGTCGTTCCACACAACAACAGACCACATCCAATGGTCATCACGATGCGTCGCATCTCAGAATCTCCTATTTCTCGGTCAAAAAACTGGGTTCCAGGTCACTGGTGGCCATATTAGTCACGACCCCACGCCTTCGCCAGACGCCACAGGCGGCAGATCTTATTTTTCCCCCCATAATTTGCCAGCTTCCGCAAAACGTGAAAAAAAACAGATTAAAAGTTTACTTAACCGGAAAGTTGGCTGTACCTGCGCTCATTTCACTACGAAGTTGACAAGTCGGTTGGAAATAACGACTTCTTTGACGATTTGTTTGCCATCCAGCCAGGGTCTGACCTTGTCGTCCGCTTTGGCCGCGGCCAGAACCACTTCGTTAGTGGAGTCCGGCGGAACGAGAATCTTGCCGCGCAGTTTGCCGTTGACCTGTACGGGTAGCTCCAGGAGCGTATCTTGAGTCAGCGCTTCGTCAAACTTTGGCCACGGTGCGTATGCCAGAGTTTGCGTGTGGCCAAGAATGCTCCACAGCTCTTCACAGATATGGGGGGCAAGTGGCGATAACAGCAGCACGAACTGTTCGAGCACAGACGTAGGTCTCACCGACTGCGGCGTGAAAGAGTTGACGAATTCCATCATGCGTGCGATCGCGGTGTTGAAGCCAAGCGTCTCGAGGTCGGCGGTTACCGCCTTGATTGTCTTGTGCAACACTCGGTTCTGCTCATCGGTTGGCACGACGTCCTGAACCGCCGCGTTCAACATCAGCGATTCCGCTTTTTCCTCAACGATCAATCGCCACACTCGGTCCAGAAAGCCCCTCACACCGTTGACGTTGGTCATGCTCCACGGCTTGGAAGCTTCGAGTGGCCCCATGAACATTTCGTACAACCGCAGCGAGTCGGCGCCGTACTCGGCGACGATAGCATCTGGGTTGATCACGTTGCCGCGACTCTTGGACATCTTCTCGTTGTTCTCGCCCAGGATCATGCCCTGGTTCACCAGCTTCCGAAACGGTTCCACCGTGCTCACGATCCCGCGGTCATACAGCACCTTGTGCCAGAACCGCGAATACAGCAAGTGAAGCACAGCATGTTCCGCGCCGCCGACGTACAAATCCACCGGCATCCAAGCCTTCTCAATTGCCGGATCGATGGGAGCT
>CAZFLF010000849.1:0-3785 GCA_964519825.1 uncultured Pirellulaceae bacterium
CGTTCACGGCGTGAACCGTGTCGCCGATGAATGCGGGCCGGAGAAACTCCCAGTTCCGCACGGCCACAAATGCGACCGTTTGAACCATCGGAAAATGGCTCCCAAGTCCCGCGACGAACGACAAACCAAGCAATCCATGGGCGATTGGTCGGCCAAACGGAGACTGCTTGACGAACTCGTGGTCCATGTGGAGTGGATCGTAGTCGCCAGTCAGCCCGGCAAAACAAACCACATCCGTCTCCGTGATCGTGCGCGCTCGGCTTCGCCACCGGTCGCCAACTTTGAGATCCTCAAAATACAACGTTTGATTCATAGGCAGCTGCTGGCGGTCAGGGCACAGATTTAGAGCCGACAATTTCGCCCGAATGAGGAGTTTTCGCAAGGTCAGGTCGCTTACACCAGCAGCGGTCGGACAAAATCGATGGCTCGGCGAGCCGCCGTCGGAGCTTCGTGACTGTGTCGACTCAACTCCACGTGCAATCCGCCGCGATAGCCGACCGAGCGAAATGCCTGGAAAACAGGGGGAAAGTCGATTTCCCCGGCTCCAAATATCAAATGCTCGTGGACGCCCGCGCGCATGTCCTCGAGATGCACATTCACCAGCCGCTGGCCCCACCTACGAATATAATCTGCGATCGGCGTCTCCCCCAGGCAATGCAGATGGCCAATATCCAAGGTCAACAGCAACTGCGGCGTGCTTGTCCGTGCCAACAACTCGTCGTAGCGGGCCATTGTGTCAATGAACATCCCTGGCTCCGGTTCAAACCCCATGGTAACTCCACGCCGATCCGCGTGCTCGAGCACAACGTTCAAGCCGCTCGCCAATCGCTCCCAAACAATCTCACTGGGGACGTCATCACGTACCGCTCCCGACCAGAACGAGACACAATCGCTCTGCAACTCCGCGGCGACGTCGATAGCGCGACAGAGAAAGTCGATCCGTCGCCCCCGCGCTGGGGCTTCGCTACTGACTAACGTCGGTTCGTGCTTTACGTTCGGGTCGAGCAGGAACCGCGCACCTGTTTCCACGACAGATGCCAGACCGTATCGTGCCAGGCGCTCGCGAACGTGCTCGACTTGTCGAGAACAATCCGCTGAATAGGGGTTCAAGGCATGATGATCGAGTGTGATTGCAACCGACTGATAGCCAAGTCGAGCTAGCAGATCGATCGCGTCGATCAGGTCATGATGCGCAAAGCCATTCGTGTTGTAACCGATCCGCATCGGGTGATTCGCAGGTTATAGGCTGGCCGTTGGCGGTTTTGGAGCGCGGCGTTTCATCACCGCTTTGGGATTCTGTTTAGAAGTACACTTTGCAAAGCATAAGGATTGTTATTTCGCATACCATGCCGGCTGCAGCACACCCACAAATAAATCCAAAATTCTAAAGCTGTGACAGGTCGCAACACTCCAAAAGTGCGAAATGCGAACTTAGCGTACCCATGATGGTTGGCGTCCGGTCAGTTTCAACCGCGCACGGAGAATATCGTCGAGTTGGAGCAAAACATGTCAGGTTGGATGGCGACGCCAAGTCCCTCGCGAATCACCCGCATCGCATCGATCTCAATCGCGACCCTCACAGTCTGCGGAATCAGCTCGCAATGGATCACACCGGCCCGGATCCAAGAACTGCGGATCCAACAGCAGAGCTCCGCTCCTGTTCACCATCTTGTGTGGCAAACCGTGGAGGACCTCCCGCAGCCGCTCGCGCAATTCGACACCGTTTTCTGGGAACCACGCGATACGGACAGCTTGCGCAAGCAAATCCATGAAAGCGAGCTTGTCCGAGGCAAATCCGTGCTGGAAATCGGTACTGGGACTGGACTGATCGCAATTTGCTGTTTGCGTGCCGGCGCGGCGAGGGTCATCGCGACCGATGTGAATGCCGCGGCGATTGTCAATGCGCGGCATAACGCGGATCGGTTCGGCGTAGTGGATCGCCTCGAGGCTCGTCTGGTTCCGCTAACGCGAACCGAGGCTTTCTCCGTGATCCGTCCCGACGAGCATTTCGACCTGATCGTGTCGAATCCACCTTGGGAGAACGACCGTCCCGGGACCATCGCCGAGCGCGCGCTCTACGACCCGAACTTTCAACTGCTGCATTCTCTATTGGCGGGCGCTCGGCGATATTTGAACCCGGGTGGACGGTTGTGGCTTGCCTATGGTTGCACGGAGGCAATTCAAGAAATCCAGAGCTTCGCCCCGCGACACGGCTGGCAGGTGAACTGGCTCGACGATCGGCAGCTTGCGGAGTTGCCTCCCGTATTCCTACCCGGTCTGCTCTTGGAATTGATTCCGATCGAGGAAGCCGTTCGCACTCAATGATCAACCCAGTGGCCGCGTCTCTCCGAGACGCCTGGCCCTTGCAGCAAGCATTGGCTGCCAGGCATGGGCCGCGCGTCTCGGACCACGGACTACCCGGTCACTCCTCACAGGGTGCGGCAACCTTTAACCGATCGGCAAGCTTGACCAGCGCATTCCAGTTTTCCGTGTCGATCATGATTCCGTCGGCCAACCGCTTCTGACTGAGCCAACGTTCCGGATCGCCAGGCAGCACGATCCGATCCACGCCTGGCACTCGTGGACAGCTGCGGATGTATTCGACCAACTGCGTAACTTCGGCTCGGAAGTGCTCGGCGCCGCCAAACTGGTCCGGGTCGAGCAGCAGCATGAAAACACAGTTCCCCTTCTTCGGATATGGCTGTTCTCGTGCGCACACGCCGCCGGACAACGCGCCGCACAGGATTTCGATCATCAGCCCGAGTCCGAATCCCTTATAGGCCTGCGGGCCCCCCATCGGCAGAATCGATCCCGGCGGATTGGCATACAAATCATTCGGATCGGTAGTTGGTAGCCCTTGGCTATCCAGCAACCAACCTTCGGGGCACTTTTCGCCTGCGATCTTTTTGACGCGGACTTTTCCTTCGGCGGTTGCACTGGTGCTAAAGTCGAGCACCAGCGGTTCGTCGCCGTTGGGTACACCGATTGCCAGCGGGTTGGTGCTCAGCCGCGGAGCCTTGCCCCCCGGCGGTGAGACTCGGACCGCCGCGCCATGGGAATTGACCATGATCATCGAAATCAAGCCGTGTGCCGCCAGTGCTTCGTTGTATTCACCCAGCCGCCCGATGTGTCCGCTATGAATCATCGTGCCGACGCCAACTCCGCCGGCCCGCGATCGTTCGGCGAGTTTGTTCAGCAACCGATCGGCTTGCACTTGACCAAATCCCCAATTGGCATCGGCGACCACATGCGTCGGAGACTCTTTGGTGATCGTCAATTCTGCCCGCGGGACGACCTCACCGTCGACAATCGCCTGAACGTAATACGGAATCCGCATCACGCCGTGAGAGTCATAGCCGCGCAAGTTCGCATCGACGAGGCTGCGTCCCACGCGACTTGCTTCCTCGGTGGTCGCACCCCCCGCAGCCAAGAGATTGACAGCAAATTGTCGCAAGGTATCTGACAAAATGGTCGGCATTTCGTCCTCTCAATAAACGATTAATGCGTCAGAACTAGCTTCAACAAGTCGGTCGTGACAATTGACCGTGTATGCACAAAGACTTCGCCATACGGCACTCCCGCGGCCGCTCCGGCCAACATCGCGAATCCGCGAATGCGCTCGAACACGTGACTCTTTTCCGGCGGAAACTGTGTCTCATAGCAGTGAATCGATGCCAGCTTGGCTTCCATCGTATCGCTGATATCGACCGTGAAGTGGCTGGGATAACCGGCAAGCGTAGTCGGCTCGAAAGCCAGCCGAAAATACAGCTGAGCGGAAATGTTGT
>CAZFLF010000850.1:0-3782 GCA_964519825.1 uncultured Pirellulaceae bacterium
TCACTTCGCTCGCCGCGTTTTGGCCACATGAGTTTTTTGCGGCGAACTTGGCGAACCTGGATCAGCTCAACAAGTACCTGCCATACATCATGCTGGTCTTCATTCCGGCGATCACGATGAGTATCTGGTCCGAGGAGCGTCGCCAAGGGACGGACGAATTGTTGCTCACGCTCCCTGCCGATGATTTCGACATTGTGATTGGCAAATACCTCGCCGCGGCGTCGATCTTCAGCGCTTCGCTGCTGTTCTCGCAATTGGCAAACTTCACGGTGCTGGTGGCATTGTCGGTTGGACAACTCGACACGGGACTGTTCTTTGCGACGTACTTTGGGTATTGGTTGGTCGGACTGGCGATGCTGTCGGTCGGGATGGTGGCATCGTTTCTCACCCACAATATGACCGTGGGGTTCATCCTGGGCGCGGCGTTCAACGCACCCTTGGCGTTCGCCGCCAAAGCCGATGTGATCCTCCCTTGGGGGCGAGCCGCGCGGGCGGTCGCGTATTGGAGTTTGTCGACGAGTTTTGACGACTTTGGCCGCGGTGTGATCAGCCTGTCGTCGCTGGCCTACTTCTTGATGCTGATTGTGCTGGGCCTGTATCTCAGCATGGTCTTGATTGGTAAACGCCATTGGTCTGGAGGCCGCGACGGAAGTTCTCTGTTTGGACATTACAGCGTGCGGATTGGCGCGATCTTGTTGGGCGCGGTGGCGCTCGTGGTATTCTTCAATGACCACGATCGCGTACGCTTCGACGTGACGTCCGGCCGCGTTAGCTCATTGTCCCCCAAGACCCGCGAAATCATCCGAAATCTCAAGGCCGATCATCCCATTCACATCGACGCTTTCGTCAGCACGCAAGTACCGGAAATCTACGTGCAGACGAAATTCAACTTGGTATCGCTGCTGAAAGAATTTGACGCCATGTCTGGCGGTAAAGTGAAAGTCCGGCTGCACGAGAATCTGGAAGCTTTCAGCGAAGAAGCATCGCTGGCCGAAAAGAGTTTTGGAATCAGGGCCAACGTGGTCCGAACGCGTAGACAGGGAGCCTTCAGAGACGAGGAAGTCATTCTCGGCGCGGCCTTCACGTGTGGTTTGGAGAAGGTCGTTGTGCCATTTTTCGACTACGGTGTCCCGGTCGAGTACGAATTGATTCGTTCGATCGGCACCGTCTCGCATGGCACGCGCAAAAAGATCGGAATCGTGCGAACGGATGCACAAATGAACGGCGGTTTTTCGTTCGCCGGCGGTACTCCGCGCCAAATTCCAAAGCAGGAGATCATCGACGAGTTGCAAAAGCAGTACGACGTGGAGGAGGTCGATCCCGCGCAAACGATCGAGCCGTTCAAGTACACCGTGTTGATGGTGGTGCAACCATCGTCGCTCGGACCAGCGGAATTCGACAATTTGGTCGCGGTGGTCGAAGCAGGTCAGCCGACTGCCATTTTTGAAGACCCGCACCCAATCTTCCTCAATAGTGCTCCGGGAACCGGCGAACCGAAACAGCAGCCCGGTGGCGGCATGTTCGGCATGCAAGGCGGGGGTGGACCGCAACCCAAAGGGGACATCCGGAAGTTGTGGAAGGTCCTAGGTCTTGATCCGCCAGGCGAACCGAGCTTCGGTGGTTTCAATCCGGATATTGCCTGGCAAAAATACAATCCGTATCCGAAGCTGCAGGTAGGAGGGATTACCGATTCGTGGGTCTTCGCCAGCAATGACGCGGCGGAGATGGGTAATTCGCTCAACGCCGAAGACCCGATCACGTCCGGCTTAGCCGAAATCCTGTTTCCTGTTTCCGGCATCATCGAATCGGCGGCGGACAGTGACAAGGACTTTACGCCCCTCGTGCGGACCGGAGAACTGGCGGGAATGGTTCGATATCAAGACTACCGCGAAAACGAACAGAATCCGCGGCGACTGGCAGTCGTCCAAGGTCCTCCACGCGGAAAACCATTAGTCCTGGCCGCACGCATTCGCGGCAAACCAGCCGCGGGGTCAGCCACCAAGGAGGGCTCGGCCAATAAGAAAGTCGATGGCGCCGGCACGCCGAAAGACGCTGCGGAACCGTCGGCCACGGTCGGACCGTCCGCGTCGAGCGACGACCCGCTGAAAACCAATCAGCCAGGCGACCCCAAGGCAAAGTCCGCGAAGAAGGCTGACGAGAAGAAGGCTGACGAGAAAAAGCCGGTCGAGAAGAAACCGGTGGACTGTGTGTACGTCGCGGACATCGACCTGATGTCGTGGCAATTCCTGCGGATTCGCGCCCGACCGGGTGAGGATGAGGATATCAATTTTCGATTCGAAAACGTGACGTTCCTGCTCAATATTATTGATTCGCTCTCCGGCGACGATGCGTATGTCGAAATTCGCAAACGACACATACGCCATAGCACGCTCCGGGTGGTCGAAGACACGACGCGTTCCGCGCGTGACGAAGAACTTGACCAGCAGCTCAAGTTTGAGGCCGATATCAAACGGCAAAACGATGACCGGAAAAAGAAGCGAGAGGAAACGATGAAGAAATTCGATGACCAGAAGGCCGAGCTGGAGAAGAAGAAAAAAGGAGGGGGCGACTTCGACCTTTCGCGATATCAAGTCTTGCTGCAGCGGACCGCAATAGAAGCCTCAAGACAGGAACAGCTAAACCAGGTCGCCACCGAGAAACTGGAACGCGAGCGGACCGGAAAGATCGAAAAGATCCGTCGCGACACCGACCTGCGAATCCAGAAGATTCAGAATTGGTATAAGTTCATTGCGGTGGCGCTTCCCCCGATCCCGCCGTTGATTGTCGGTTTGCTGGTGTTCGTACGGCGCCGATTGCGCGAACGGGAAGGCGTATCCAAGGATCGATTGCGTTAGTCGTCCCCTGCGAACGCCGCAGCTTGGCCTGACATTTACTGCAGACAACCAAGTTACGGCCCGCTTTCAATAAGTATTGTTGTGAAACGAGGAGTGACGAAATGACAGAGAACGGAAAGACGCTGACTTATGTCGGTGTGGCGTTGGCGATCGGCGTCGTGGCGGTCTTGGCTCGACCTCGGCAGGAGCCGCCTCCTGTTAAGGAGAAGGTCGGCACGCCGTTGTTCGAGAAGTTTACCGACGCAGACAAAGCAGCCAGTTTGAGGATCGTGAAATACACGGAAGACCTGGGGGAAGTCGCCACATTCAAAGTCGCTAAAGATGCCAGCCACGGGCTGTGGTCCATCCCCTCGCATGGCAATTACCCGGCCGATGCCGAGACGCAGATGAAGGACGCTGCCACGTGCCTCGTCGGCTTAACCGTGTTGGATGTCGCTTCGGAAGATCTCGGTGAGCACGAAATGTATGGAGTCATTGAACCGGATCAAGAGAAATTGAAACCCGGCGACAAAGGGGTCGGGCTGTTGGTCGCGTTCGAAGACGAGGCGGGAACGAATCTGGGGAGCTTAATTATTGGTAAAGAGGTGAAGGGGAATGCTGAACAACGATTTGTGCGGGTTCCGCGTCAGAATCCGGTGTTTGTCGTCAAGATGGCGACGGATAAGTTGTCGACCAAGTTTGAGGACTGGATCGAAAAGGACTTGCTCAAAATCAATCCACTGGATGTCGATCGCCTGCGAATGAAGGATCATTCGGTCGTGCGAACTCCGGAAGGCTTCGTGGCTCAACCCAGGGCCGAGGTTGCGGTTTCGTTGGACGCCAACGGTTCACAATGGAAACTGGATGAGATGCTCGTCCATCGTGATGGCGGTCCACAAAAGGCCGAACTGTTACCGGGCGAGGAGTTGAACAAAGAGAAGCTCGACG
>CAZFLF010000851.1:0-3769 GCA_964519825.1 uncultured Pirellulaceae bacterium
ATTTCGCATGGAAAATCGTCACGACGAGACCGGTGGCTAGCGCCATTCCGCTCAAAGTAAGGGGCATTGGGCGATCGCCCTTAGAATCTTGTGGACAGTCCACCCCAATCAAGTTCATGGCTGCAATTTTCTCGCCGTTGGGCGATGGCTGTACTCTGCGCTGCGTTAGGAATTTTGCCGCTGACGATTCTTGGCGACTTCGTCGCAGTCCGCAGTAACGTCAACGACGTTCGCGACTGGCTCCCCGCCCACTTTGCCGAAACGGTGCAGTACCGATGGTTTCGCGATAGGTTCGGCAACGAGGACTTCGTCGTCGTTAGTTGGCCAGGCTGCACGCTCGACGATCCTCGGCTGGAGCAATTGACCGCCAATTTGCGGGAACGTTCTTCCCAGCACCAGCGGCATGGCACTCATCCGCTGTTTAGCCGCGTGACCTCCGGCCGTGAGCTGGTCGATGAGCTGACCTCGGATCGCGTCGGCTTGACGCGCAGCCAAGTTATTGCGCGACTCCGGGGAACTTTGATCGGGCCTGACGGTAACCAAACCTGCGCTGTGGTCACGATCGACGAGGCGGCGCGACTCGCATTACGTGTGGTCCTGGACGAGATTCGCGAGGCTGCCGCTGAAATCGGGCTGCCTGGGGACGTCGTGCATTTGGGCGGACCAGCCGTTGTGAACGAAGCGATCGACAAATCAAGTACCCAATCACTGGTGCGTTTGGCCGGCCTCGCCGCACTGGTCGGCCTGGTCATCGCCTGGCTCTGTTTCCGAGACGTGCCGCTCACAATGATCGTGTTTGTGATCGCCGGATACAGCGCCGCTCTCAGCTTGGCGGTCGTGCCACTGTGCGGTGTACCGCTGAATGCGATTTTGATCACGATGGTCCCCTTGGTGTACGTGGCGGCCATGTCGGGCGCGATCCATCTTTCGAATTACTATTTGGAAAGCCTGCGGCGAGTCGGATCCGCGGCCGCGATTGGCGATGCCGTTCGCCACGCCGCCCTCCCGCTGGGGTTGGCCACGGCAACAACGGCAGTTGGGCTCCTCTCTCTTTGGTACAGCGAATTGGCACCGATTCGTTTGTTCGGCGTATTCTCCGCCATCGGCGTCCTCATCGGGTTGGTAATGCAGCTGGTTGTTCTACCCGCGATCCTTTGCGTGTGGCCCCACAAGCAGACGGTTGCTTCGCAAGACGAGCGGACGGACGACGAAATTGCACTAGAAGTCGAGCCTTTGACACCGGGCTGGCAATTCCTGGCGTCGTATGCCACCGGCCACTATGGACAGTGCTCCCTACTGTTTATGGCCTGCTTGGCGGCAGGTGTCGCCGGTCTGACCCGCGTGGAAACCTCCATTCAAATCATGCGGCTGTTTGCACCCTCCACACCGATCATTTCTAGCTATGCCTGGCTGGAACAGAACCTCGGCGCCATGGTGCCAATGGAAGTCGTCATCCGCTTCGATTCGTCGAACGATCAAAGCATGTTGCAGCGCTTGCAACTGGTGCGTGAACTGCACGACAGAATTCGACGGATTCCAGGGGTTAGCGGCTGCCTTTCGGCAGCAACGTTCACTCCAGAAGTGCGATCTTACGGGGCATCGCTGCGCGGCGCCCTGGTCATGGCGCGTTTGAGACGGACCCATCCGCGACTCGTGGATGCTGGCTACCTCTATTCGAACCCAACCGAGGAAGCCTGGCGCATCAGTGTCCGCGTGACTGCGGGGGAGGACCTCGACTATGGCTTGTTTCAGCAGCAACTTCGGGCCGAGGTTGATCCAATCCTGGCACGAGAACATGCGGCCGGATCACGGGGAATCTCCGCGATTTACACCGGTGCAGTTCCGATCATCTTTAAAGCCCGCCGCGGTCTGCTGGATGGATTAATTCTGGGTTTTGGGACCGACGTTCTGCTGGTCGTCGTATCCATCATTGTGCTGATGAAGAATTGGAGTAGCGGTTTGTTGCTGTTCTTGACCAGCGTATTTCCGATGACCATCGTGTTCGGTGTGATGGGCTGGTGCGGATGGGTGGTCGACATTGGTTCGGTGATGGCCCCTTGCGTGGCGCTGGGAGTGACCATCGACGACGCAATTCACTTCGTGTTGTGGTTTGGGCGTGGAATTTCGCGCGGCCTCAGCCAGCCGAGTGCAGTGTCCTTGGCGTATGCCGGCTGCGGTCGCGCCATGGTTCAGAGCTGGGGCGTGATTGGCGTCGGGCTGTCGGTCTTTGCCCTCAGCGAGTTTATCCCGACCTTCCGCTTTGGGGCCTTGACGATAGCGCTGCTGACCGCGGCCCTGGCGTGCAATCTGATCTTCCTGCCGGCCTTATTGGCGGGTCCGCTGGGGAGCTTCCTGGCCGCCCGCATGCGCAAGCAGAGCGAACGGCGTCGGCAAGAATCTTAGAAAGCGAATGAATGGTGCACTACGCTGCTCGCGAGCGTCGGTGCAGTTCGCGAAGACAGCGATAGCAGGCATCTCTAACCGCCTTTTCGCGCACGTCGTCGAATAACCGAAATCCCATCTTGTTGGTGACGTAGGCAAAGCCAAGTTGTTCTGCGGGGTCAGCCATCCCGAAGCAACCACCCGCGCCTGGGCAGCCAAACGCAGTTGGCCCGGAGCCGAACTGGAACGCGGAACTGGGGCGCGAAAAGCCAAAGCTGTACCGAGTTTCAATCTTCATAATCGCATCGCGCAATCCCAATTGCGGTGGAACGACTGGTGCGATCAGTTCCTGCCAGGTGCGCGGCGCGATCCCCAATTCATGACCACCCGTCGCCAGACTGCTGTAAACCCGAGCAATCGAGCGTGCGTCACCGAACCCATTCGCAGCTGGAATCTCCATTGCGCGTAACTCGCGATTGCCAACGTGAGCGGGATTCTGCAATTGGAGTGCTTTGACGGATCGGGCTACCAAGGATCGAGGCCAGAGTCCCGACAACACCATGCCGAGGGGCAACTCGCTGAGATGCCGCAACAGTTCCAATCGATGGAATCCATCCGTTTGCGCCAGCCGTTGCTCGTCGAAATCGCCTGGCAGACCGATGTAGAATTCCAATTGCAGGGGAGCTGCGACTTCGTCGCGGAAGAACGCGCCAAGACTGCGGTGCTGCGGATCGACTCGCCGGATCAGCTCGCTTTGATACCAACCCAAAGTGAGCGTGTGATACCCATGCCTCAGCCCAGGCAGCCAGGCCGGTCTTTGCCTGGCCAAGATGTCAGCCATTGCATCCGGGTTCGCAAGCTCTTGCACCCCTACCGGCTGGTCAAGAGTAATCAGCCCCCCCTGATGCGACAACAATTGGCGAACGGTGATGTGTGACTTGCCCCGTTGAAGAAACTCGGGCCAATAACGAGCGACAGGTTGGTCTAACTCGAATAGGCCACGGCTGTGGGCGACGGCCATCACCGTGGCCGCCATCCCTTTGGTCACGGAGAATACGAGGGTTAACGTGCGTTGCGTCCAGGGCAGGCAGGTCGAGGCACAGCGTTGCCCACCCCAGAGATCGACGACACGCTGACCGCGGTAATAGATGGCACAGGCGGCACCTAGTTCACCACGCTCCGCGAAGTTGCGTTCGAATTCCCGACGTACATCGGCAAATTCGTGTGCCGCACTCCCTTCAATGGGGACCGGGCTCGAAGTTCGTTGCATCGCCTATGCCTCTTGTCCCACGGGCGCCCACCCAATGGCACTTACTTTGAGCGGAATGGCGCTAGCCACCGGTGTCATCATGACGATTTTCCATGCGAAATACCGGCGGCTAGCGCC
>CAZFLF010000852.1:0-3765 GCA_964519825.1 uncultured Pirellulaceae bacterium
AGATCATTTGTCGGCCAAAGTGATCCGCAGCCGCAGTCCTTCGAGTTGAATCGTCAAGCCAGTCCCCTGCGTTGCCGCCTGCAGTAACTGTTCCAGCGTCGCGTCTTTGACCTCGAACGAGACGAGGTCGCGCAATTTGTCGCGCGCGGCTTCGTCGACTGTCACCTGGAGTTGCGATTCCAACTCCAGCGTGCGAAGGACTGCTCCCAACGGTTGATTCGTGACAGTCATCTTGTATTGGATCTTGGCGGGGCCAGTCGGAGTGCGACGGACCGGCTCACCGCGAAGCTGCCGACTGATCGCGTCGTGATCTTCCGCGGATCCCGTTATCGCCAACTTAACGCCGGTACGCTGGATGTTCGCATTCGGAAACCGGCGAGTTAGATCTGTGGCGGCGCGAGACACGTCGCCGCGCGGAGTGTACTCGCGTTGCAGCGCGGACCGTTCTGGCAGGGGCGTCAGCCGGATGACTCGGCCGTCGCGAGCGTATTCGAAAGTGCGATCGAAGCCGGCGAGCATCAATGTCAGGCGTTCAACTAGCGTCAACGGCGGAAAATTGGCCGCCGGCCACAAGTCATGTGGAATCGTGTCGAGTCCCTCAATCGTGCACCCACCTTCGTCGGCCGCCGTCTGGAGCAGTTCCCGGGGAATGGACAACTCCGGCCATTGCGTCGGGCGCCGCAGAGCCCATTTGGCGCGAAGATCCGCCGGCAGCCGCCGCGATTCCTCCTGGCGAAGCTCCGAAATCGTCCACAACTTGGCAGCCACGGACGGCGGTCCGATGTAGACGACCGGCCCCACATATCCAACTTCAACGCCCAAGCGTGCGGCAACTTGCTGCAGGATTTGCTGCAGCGGAGTTTCTCGGAATGTAAACTCCAATTCCCGGCTCGGATCGATGCGGCGGTCGAGCCAGATCGCCACACGCTGGTTCGCGGACAGATTCGACATGGCTTCGCGGAGCAGCTGCGCCGACCAGGTAATTCCCAAGGGTGTTTGCAACTCCCGCCGCATTTCTTCCCCAGTCCGCCAGGCTGGCTCCGCCGTTGTGACCGGCGCGACCCATGCTGCGGAGCAGAGTACGACACCGAGCGTTGTCAACATTTGGTGGGGTCGAATCGCCATAGTGCACAAACTATTTCTCAGGAACGTGGCTGGCGCGTTGTCCGATTTCATAATGCCAATTACACTCGAAACTGTGGCGCACGCAAGCGCGTCTGATAACCCGGAATTAATGCACCGCGGGCGTCACTCGCCGAGGAGCCGCCGACGTGAACGACAACCAGTTGCGACAGCCCGTCTTGAATCAGCTCTTTCAACGGTACCTGTCGGAAGAGAATACCGCCCGTTTCATCGCCGACGTCTCCCAACGATACACGATCGGCAGTTTGGAACGCTTGGCTGAGTTTGGCGACCGGTGCTGCCGCCGTGGGGCCACCATGGCCTTGGGCTTTATGGCGAACTATTCGTCGAATCAAGTTCTTGGCCGGCGCATGGGCGATGACGATCGGGGAGTCCGGTTGCTAGCAGAGAACGGCATTCGGGAACTGTGGTTCCGCGACGGCAGTGACGAGCAGCGTAAGCGGCTCGAAGCCATCGCACGCATGAACCGGAGCGATCAGTTCCAACAGTCCACGATCGTCGCAACGGATCTAATTGAAGAGGCACCCTGGTTCGCCGAGGCATGGAATCAGCGTGCGATCGCTTACTTCCATCTCGGACGGTTTCTCGATTCGGCCAACGATTGCCACCAAGTGTTGGAGCTGAATCCCTACCATTATGCCGCCGCCGTTGGAATGGCGATGAGCTACATGGAAATGGAAGACCTGCGTGCAGCCCTCGACTGTTTCAAACGGGCTCTCAAGCTCAATCCCGATCTTGAAGATGTCCGCACGCGAATTGTGCTGCTAAAACAGTCGTTGAAGAAACGCAAAAAATAACGACACAGCGATTGCCCGACACAGCGATTGCCCGACACAGCGATTGCCCGATACAGCGATTGGCGAAAACAGGAGTTGCCAAATACATGGGCAAATTCATCCTGGCTTTGGATCAAGGAACGACGTCGAGCCGGGCAATTGTTTTCGGACACGATGGCAACATTGTGTCGGTCGCGCAACGGGAATTCCCGCAGATTCTGCCGGCGCCCGGGAATGTCGAACACAATCCCGAGGATATCTGGGATTCGCAACTGACGACGGCTCGACAGGCCTTGGCGACGGCGTCGCTAACAGCTGAGGACATCGCCGCGATTGGAGTCACCAATCAGCGCGAGACGACGATCCTGTGGGAACGCGATTCGGGTCGTCCGATAGCAAACGCCATTGTTTGGCAAAGCCGCGTGAGTGCGCCACTTTGCGAACGACTCAAATTGGACGGCTACGAAGAGACATTTCGCACGAAGACCGGCTTGGTCATCGATGCTTATTTCTCAGGTACTAAGATTACGCATTTACTCAACCAGATCCCCGGACTCCGCGCACGGGCCGAGCGGGGGGACGTGCTGTTCGGGACCGTCGATTCCTATCTGGTGTGGCGGTTGACCGGCGGACGCCAGCACGTCACGGACTATAGCAACGCCAGCCGCACGCTCCTATTTAACATCCACACGCTCCAGTGGGACGATGAGTTACTGCGAGTGCTGCGGATCCCGCGGGTGATGTTGCCGGAAGTGATCCCATCCAGCGGCGTATGCGGAGAGACGATGGCGGAATGGTTCGGCCGAGCCATCCCGATCGCAGGTGTGGCGGGCGACCAGCAGGCTGCAACTTTTGGCCAAGCGTGCTTTGAAGTCGGAAGTGCCAAGAATACCTACGGCACCGGCTGCTTCATGCTCATGAATACCGGGTATCAGCCCGTTGCATCGAAGAATCGGCTATTGACCACCATTGGTTGGGGCCTCGATGGCAAAGTCACCTATTGTTTGGAGGGCTCCGTCTTTGTGGCGGGGGCGGTCGTGCAGTGGCTCCGCGACGGGTTGGGATTGATTCAAACTTCCAGCGACGTCGAACGGCTTGCGGCGTCGGTTCCTGATTCGGGTGGCGTCATCATAGTTCCGGCGTTTGTCGGGTTGGGTGCTCCTTATTGGGACCCGTATGCCCGCGGGACGATCCTGGGACTGACTCGCGGAACGACGGCCGGACATTTGGCCCGGGCTGCAGTTGAATCGATGGCTTATCAAACACGCGACTTGATCGAAGCCATGGAAAAAGATTCGGGCATTCCCCTGGCGAAGCTCAAGGTGGACGGCGGCGCCGCAAGTAACGATTCGCTGCTGCAGTTCCAAGCCGACTTGCTGGATTGCTCAGTCCAGCGGCCCGTAGTCGCCGAAACAACCGCGCTCGGCGCTGCCTATCTGGCCGGGCTGGCCGTTCAGTATTGGTCCGATCCGGGTGACGTAGTTCGCAATTGGAAGGTTGACCGGAACTTTACACCGAATCTTTCACAAGTTGCACGCGAGGACAAATATCGTCGGTGGAAGCGGGCAGTCCAACGGTCTTTGGCCTGGGAAGAACCCAGTTCCTAGGCTTTGATTTAACTGATTTGACCAACAGCCGGCAGCCTTCTACTGCGTCGCGGGCCGGTGTGTGAAAAAAAAAAGCGGAGAGTCATCGATTCGATGAGCTCTCCGCTATAGGGTCTCAGACCGATTTCACTCCGAGCAAATTCGTTTAAAGCAGAATCACTCAGAGCATACTCACCGAATGCATACTCACTCAGGGCATATTCGTGAGATTCGTTAGCTCTTGGGCTCTTCGGTCTTGG
>CAZFLF010000853.1:0-3765 GCA_964519825.1 uncultured Pirellulaceae bacterium
ACTGTGAACTCGTTACACATCCGGCGTCGACCGTTTTCGCCCAAGCGTTGTGCCAGCTCGCGGTCCTCCAACAACAGATGCGTCTTCCGGGCGAATTGGCCAGCGTCGCCGACCGGCACAAGGAATCCGGTCTCCTCAGGTAAGACCAAATCACGATTTCCCGCAATGTCCGTGGCGACGACGGGGACTCCCGCCAACATGGCTTCCATCAGCGCGTTGGATTGACCTTCGTAACCGCTGCCGAGCCAAAAGCAATCGAGATGCTTGAGCAACGGCGCAACATCGTTACGTTCGCCCAGAAAATGGACGTGGTCTTGAATGTGAAGGTCGTGACAATGGCTCTCGAGTGCATCGCGCTGCGGACCGTCGCCGACGATGAGGAAATGGACGTCGCCGCGCCCGGCTTTGAGGAGTTCCGCGGCCCAGATCAGATCCTTGTACCGCTTTTGCGGCCACAATCGGCCAACCGCGCCGACCAACCGCACGGAATCGGGTAAATCCAGCTCCCGCAGCAATTCACTACGGGTGTTGCCGGGGGTACTGGTGTTTGGCCCGATACCGTTGGGAATCACGACGAACTTCTCGGCCGGCAATCCGTGTCCCGTGTAGAAATCGCGCACGCCGCTACTGTTGGTCACAATGCGCGACGTACGCTTGGCCAGCCAGCGATCGATGGCCAATTGATGCCACGCCTTCCACGGATCGACGCACCGCTCACCGGCGATGACGTGCCGGACTCCGGCCGCAAATGCCGCCGCGCGCCCGTAACTGTTCGCGGCAAATATCCAGGTATGCACCAGTTCGGGGCGTAAGTCGCTGATGAATCGCTTCAGTCGGAAGTAAGAACCAGGGTCATACTTCCACCGCTTCCCAATGATCGTCACCGGTATGTCATGAGAAGTAAGTGTCTCGTGATACGGTCCATCGTGGGAGAGTACCGCGACATGGACATCGAAAAGATCTCGTGGCAAGCCGCACGCCAGAAGCGTGAGTTGCTTTTCTGCACCCCCGCGAACAAGCGTCGGAATGATCTGCAATACACGGATGGACATAGCGCTGAATCTCGGACCGCGAAGCGACTCTGGACGAACCAACGGTGCGACATCGCGGACCGATGTTATTTCATACTCACGAACGACGACGCGGGAGCAATCGCTCAAACAACTCCCAATGGGCCTCAGCCATCTGGCGACGCGGAAATCGCGCGGTTACCAGTTTGCTGGCAGCCGCGCCCATTTGGGCCGCGAGCCGCGGAGCATCGAACAGGTGACTGATCGCGGCAGTCCAAGCTCCCGGTGAGTCGGTGGGCACCAGCAATCCGTGCCTTTCGTGCTCCATCATAGCACGCAGATCGGGCGAGTCGGCGGCCACCACTGGTAATCCGGCCGCCATCGCCTCCAGCAACAATTGCCGTCCACCATACGTCGTCGGCCAGATCAATACGTCTGCCGCGTGGAACAAGTCGGACCAGTCCTCGAATGCGCCTGGCAAGACTGTCTGATATCGCAAATTCAAATCAACAAGTTTTTCGCCCAAACTGTCTCGCGCCGGCCCCTCACCGATGAGCCACAACCGAGCGCTCGGCCATCGCGTGGCGACTTCCCGCCACTCCGCGATCAGATTCGATAGCCCATCGAAGTCGTCAAGCCGACCGGCAAACAATGCAACCGGTGCGTATTCCGCGGCAGCCAAATCGTGATTGGCGTCTGCGAGTGCCGCCCGCGCACGGAATCTCCGATCGGCGGAACGCGCCTCCCCTGAAACAACTCCCAGCGGTATATCGTGCAACTGGCTCCGTTCGTAGCCGAAACCGACTAGTTCTTCAGCCACGAACGGATTCGGAGTGATAATTCCAGCCGCCTGTTGGCAATAACGTTTGATCCGTGAGCCGAAACGCGCTTGAGTCTGCCACCAGCCGTCGCCGCCGCATCGGTAATCCTGGCAGCGGAGCAACGTCGGAATGCCAGTTCCCCGCAATGCTCCAATTGCCGCGTAAGCTTCGTAGCGGAGATTCAGCACGTAGACGAGGTCGATTTCATGTTGGTGCTTGCGCAGCCAGCGACTCATTGCGGTCAGATAACGAAAGGTGTTCCAACCCCCGCGCGGAGCATGCGGAACGCGAATGACGGGAATTCCGCGGAACATGAACGACCTCGGCCAATCCGGTCCCCAATTTCCCGTCAATACCGAGACTTGCACATCTAGTTCGGTCAAACCTTCGGCAAGATGAGATGCCGTGAACTCGAGATCGCCTGCCTGCGGCCAATAGCGGGGCGTAACCAGAAGCAGACGCAGTGGAGTCATAGGGTGCTACGTAGACTTAGATCTCCGATAAGTCGTCCGCTTCCAGAGCCGCCAAGTAGGGTAGATTCCGAAAGTGGTCGTGATAGTCGAGTCCGTAGCCGACGACAAACTCGTCTGGTATGTCAAAACCGACGAAATCTGGCTGCAATGGAACTTCCTGACGACCTTCCTTTCTCAGCAATACGCACGTGCGAATCGACGCTGGAGTGAGTCGGCGCAATGTCTCCACGGTTTGAACCAGGGTGTGTCCGGTGTCGAAGATGTCGTCGATCAACAGCACGTCGCGATTGGCGATGTCGAGCATCATTTCGGCGTTGATGGTCAGTTGCCCGCGCGTCGTTTCGCCGCGATAACTGCTGGCTTGCAATACGCCCACTCGCAACGGCATTTCGAGCAACCGGATCAAATCAGCCATCATTACGACGCTTCCCGTCATCACGCCGACGATGGTCAGTGGTCGTTCACCGTAGGTTGCGGCCAGTTCACGGGCCAAGCGTGCCACACCTTCGCGCAATTGATTAGCAGTCAGCAAGATTTTCACGGATCGCCTCGGGGCGGAACAGCCAACCGCACGCCGCGGCCGGAAAAAGAACGAGAGGACATTCTAAGCCGCGCCCGCTCCGATTTGGAGTGCGGCAACCGGGCAGAACTACGGACAACCGCCGAGTGATCCGCGAATCCCGATAGAGACGGCTGTCCGCTCACCGATCAATGCCATGCTCCTCTTTATCCGTGTGTGTTTTCATCCGTGTGCAATTCTGGAATTGAATGACAGCGCACACGGATGGAGTCACAGGGATGGAATTCAATGCCTAGAGTAGGCTGTCTTGCATCATCGCTACAATTTCCGACGCGACCGGAAGTCAAATGCTCGACAACTCCAGCTTTCGGAACGAGTGGGCGTTGCCGTGCAACACGTGGATTGGCGTTCCCGATCGCGCCTGGATGCGACCGTCGGATCGAACCATTACTTCGCCGCGCGGACGATTGTGTGCACAATAATTCCAACCGGATGGCGCCTCGAACCATCGACTTGCATCGCGATGGCAGAACATATTCAAGGCCATTTGGTCACCCCAGTCGGTCGAGCCGGCCAACTCCGGCCCATTTCGCATACGTTCGGCTTCCTGAAAATATCGCAGCATTACGCGGGCAGTTCCGGCGGCGAATCCGCTGTTCAAAAAAGGATTGTGCTGCAACAGTTCCCACGTGCGCTGCCGCCAATGTGAATCCTGTATCGACTTGCTCCATGCGGCCACTGCTGGGTTCGTGGGGTATCCAGTTGGTTCCCGCACGGCGAGTAGTTGGTCGGGATGATCCTGGACGAGCTGCCATAACGGTTGCAGCGAGCTTTGAAAAAAGATGTCTGCTGCATCCCAATAAGCGACCGGTGTATTGGGGGGTAGAGTTCGCACAATTTCCTGAAAATCGTGCAAGCGGCGGACCGGTGGCAGGACGTGA
>CAZFLF010000854.1:0-3765 GCA_964519825.1 uncultured Pirellulaceae bacterium
GGATGGTCGCGCTACGGCGGCGCGTTCCTGTACAGCAGCCGTAGCGATGAATTCAGGACGGAAGCTGGCCAGCGTAAAGCCGCCGCCAATCTCGTTAAAAATCAGATCGACGCCTTGGTGCCGATCGGCGGCGATGGAACGTTTCACGGCTGCGTGGAGTTGTCCAAATTTTGGTCGGGCCAGATTATCGGCTGTCCCGGCACGATCGACAACGACCTGCTCGGCACCGATTACACCATTGGTTTTTCCACCGCCGTTCAGACCGCGATGGATGCGGTGGACAAAATTCGTGACACGGCGGAAAGTCATGAACGGATGTTTCTGGTCGAAGTTATGGGACGTCATTGTGGCTACATCGCCGTGCACACCGCCATCGCGGGTGGCGCCGAAGTCGTGAGTATCCCGGAGACGAATACGAATCTGGACTCCATCCTGGAACAGCTAACGGAAATGAAGCGTCGCGGCAAGAGCTCCATTATGATGATCGTGTCCGAAGGGGACGAGCGCGGGGGAGCCGTTCGATTACGAGAGGAATTGACGGAGCGAGGTTGCCCGTATTCGTTGCGGGCGGTCGTCCTTGGCCATCTCCAGCGCGGCGGCAGCCCAACTCCAGAAGATCGAATCCTCGCCAGCCGGCTCGGCGACTTTGCCGTTCAGTCCATTCTCGCCGGCCATACCGGCGTGATGGCGGGACTCACAGGAACGCAATGCGTGCTGACGCCATTTGAGGAAACGTACACCATGCACAAACCGATTCCGAGCGAGTTGCTTCGATTGCTCGAAGCACTGGCTCAGTAGTACGGAGTACGGAAGTACGGAGTACGGAAGTACGGAGTACGGAAGTACGGAGTACGGAAGTACGGAGTACCGGTACTGGGTACTGGGCACTCCGTGCGTACTCGGTACTCGCGCCTACTCTCGCCCGCGCCGATACTTCTCTTCGTACTTCTTCCAGAGCCGCTTGTGGCGGTCAGTCAATTCGACCAAACGCCCTTGAACGAAGACGGTTTCCACCTGCGTGGCGGTCTCGAGCGGATCGCCCGAGCTGACGAAGATCGTAGCGTCTTTGCCCGGTTCAAGTGATCCAACTCGATCGGCGACTCCGAGGATTTGCGCTGAATAAAGGGTGATGGCCTTCAGCGCCTCGTCAGCGGGCAATCCAAATGCAGTGGCCGACGCCGCATGGTATGGCAGGTTGCGCACTCCGCTGGCGCCAAACCGTCCGCAACTGGCGATGCAATACCGCACGCCGGCCTGTCGCAGCCGCTCCGGCAACGTGTACGCCGAGTCATACGGATCGGAGTTTCTCAGCGGCAAGCGGTATGTTCCCGAAATAATCACTGGCACGTCATGCTGCTTCAACAAGCCTGCACATTCCGCCGCGTCATAGCCACCGTGCAAGATCAGCCGAATGTTGTGCTCGACCGCGAACGCCACGGCGGATTGAATCTGCCGCAACTCGTCCGCGGTGACAATCAGTGGCATTCGTCGTTCCAAAACCGGTGTCATCGCTTCCAGTCGGGCATCCACCGGATGGCGCGTGGGGTCGGCCGAGCGAGCTTGGTGATACGTCTGGGCCTTTTCCCAGAAATCCCGCAGTGGCTTGAGCGGGCTGTCGCGCGAAACAGGTGGTTGCGGACCACTCCGCTCGAGGTCGCGCCGGTTGGTGCGCATCGCAGGCCAATTTACGTGCATTCCAATTTCGGAGCGGACCGTCAAGTCTTCGTAGCTCCACCCGTCAAGCTGCAGCACTGCCGAGCGACCCGCAATCAGACCGCCCTTGGGGGCGGAAAGCGTCAACAGCACGCCGTTGCTGCGTGTGACAGGAATGATTTCACTGTCGGGGTTCACTGCGACCCACGATTTCACGTTGGAATTGATGGCTCCGGTTTCGCTGTTGTCGATGGTTGCGCGAATCGAATTGATTTCGACGAGGCCCATGTCGGTGTGAGCGTCGAGCAACCCGGGATAAACGTGCTTGCCGGTCACGTCGATTCGCTGAGCGCCTTCGGGGATCGCCACATCTTTGCCAACCGCGATGATCTTTCCTTTGTCGAACAAGATGGTTCCCCCGGCGATTTCACCGCTTGTGACGGGATGCACGGTCGCGCCGACTAGAGCAATCGGCTGCTTTTGCGCGGCGCCGGGAATCTCCGGTGAGGCCAAGCCCGGCGCAGGGCAAACCGACACCAAAGCCAATAAAAGAAGCAGGGCTGAGACTTTTGCATTCATAATCATTTCGTCTACTAACCTTTTCACTTAGCTGAACTCGCCAGAGTTCAGTGGTCTGAAACAAATCAGCATTTCGCTCGCAGTCACGGGATTACTTGATTCCTTTCGCGCGACAAAAGACGTCCTCGCGCGGCCACAACTCCTCGTCCGGTTTCTTGCTTTCCTCCGGGGTCCTCGGCGATTGGCTCGAGGCGAGGATCTTCTGCACCAGGGTCGCACGAATCGTGCGAGCGGAATCGCGTTGCCGCAGGTCTTCGGCCAGATCGAAGTATTTGCGACCGTCGATCCAGTTCTGCTCGCAACGCGCGAGGAGCGACAGCGGCGGTGCGCTCCATACGACGAGATCGGCGTGTTTGCCGGGTTCAAGCGAGCCGACGAACCGATCGATGCGAAGCTGCTTGGCAGGATTCAGCGTGACGAATTTCAACGCCTCGTCGGGGGCAACTTGGCCGTATTTCATCCCCTTCGCAGCTTCGTGATTCAGATGACGGGCCAATTCCTGATCGTCGGAATTGAATGACACCACAACTCCGGCTTTGTGCATCAAAGCGCCGTTGTACGGGATCGCGTCGTACACCTCGATTTTGTAGGCCCACCAATCCGAGAACGACGAGCCCATCGCTCCATGGCGAGCGATCGCGTCGGCGACTTTGTAGCCTTCCAGAATGTGCTGCAGCGTGGCGATGCGGATCCCAAACTCCTCGCAAGTGCGGAGCAAAGCGAGAATTTCGTCCTGCCGATAACTGTGGCAATGGACCCAGCGCTTGCCTTCGAGGATTTCGAGCAGCGCCTCCAACTCCAGATCTCGGCGCGGTGGCAGCGTATCGTGGTGCTGCTCCCAGCGTTGCCGCTGCCGCTGGTATTCCCGCGCCGCCTGGAATGCGTCGCGAATGAGTTGTTCAACTCCCATTCGGCTCTGCGGGTACCGGCCGGGACCCTCCTCCGGAAAATTGCTCCGCTTGACGTTTTCCCCCAGCGCGAACTTGATCCCCGACGGGGCTTCGGAAAATTTCATCTCGTCGAAGAGGGCACCCCACCGGAGCTTGATGACTTGATTCTGCCCCCCGATGGGATTCGCTGAACCATGCAATACGTTGGCCGTGGTTACGCCGCCGGCGAGCTGCCGGTAAATGTCGATGTCATTGCAGTCAATGAAGTCACCGATGCGAACTTCGGCGGTGATCGCCTGGGTCCCTTCATTCACGCCGCCGTCGGTCGCCATGTGGGAATGGCAGTCGACGATTCCCGGTGTGATGTGTTTGCCGGTCGCGTCAATCACCAAGGCATCCGACGGTGCCGCAACTTCGGCGCCGACTGCCACGATCTTGCCGTTACTTACGAGCAACGACGCATTCTGAAGCGTTCCTTGGGGTCCGCACGTCCACACCGTAGCATTCTTGAACAGAAGATTCTTGGGCTGATCTGGTGGAGCTGCACGGCCGAACGCGCCCAGTGGATAGTTGACGGCGAAGGATGCCTTGGGATCGATTTTGGGTGCATCGGACTTTGACCCGGATTCCTTTTTGTCGGTTG
>CAZFLF010000855.1:0-3764 GCA_964519825.1 uncultured Pirellulaceae bacterium
TTCTTTCGCCTGTTCAACTTTGGCGTGAAGAAATCTGTGGCGGGCTACACGCGGGTTGTGGCGAAGCTGTTGCGTGTTCCCGCGATTGTATTATTGGTTTATACCGGCCTATTGGTTTTGACGTGGTGGGGATTCGGCCAGTTGCCGACGGGCTTTATTCCAACCCAGGACAAAGGTTACCTCGTGGCGAGCGTCCAATTGCCGGACGCCTCATCGATGGAACGCACCTTGGAGACCATCAGCAAGATTGAGCAAATTGCACTGGCGACCGAGGGGATCAAGAACCTCAGCGCGATCGGCGGAAACTCTTTTCAACTTGGCGCGCGAGCGTCTAACTTCGGCTCGATGTTCATCATCCTCGATCCGTTCGATCAGCGACGCAGCCCCGAGCTGCAGAGCAACCGGATCATGGACAAGTTGAAAAAGCGGTTCGCGGCCGAAATTCCCACGGCAAATGTTACGATCTTTCCACCTCCGGCTGTGTCAGGACTGGGACGCGCGGGGGGCTTTAAGCTCATGGTCGAGGATCGCAGCGACGTCGGACTGAAGGCACTCGAAGAACAGACCAACAACCTCATCGCCGCAGGCAATAAACAAGGGCAATTGACCGGGTTGTCCTCCGTTTACAGCGTCAACTCGCCGCAACTGTTTATCGACGTCGATCGCGACGCTTGTTTGACGCAGGGAGTCGCGCTGAACGACGTCTTCGGCACTCTGCAGGCCTATCTCGGTTCGCGCTATGTGAACGACTTCAACCGCTATGGTCGCACGTGGCAAGTGGTCGTGCAGGCCGATGCGCAATTCCGCGACCAAGTCGACGACATCCAGCGACTGCAGGTTCGCAACCAACAAGGAAAGATGGTGCCGTTGGGAACCTTGGCGTCGGTCAAGCCCATCGGTGGGCCGCTGATGCTGACCCGTTACAACATGTATCCCGCCGCCGCGATCAACGGCAACGTTCTCGAAGGGGTGAGCACCGGCCAGGGAATCACAGCTCTCGAATCGTTGGCCGCGCGCGAATTGCCGCCTTCGATGGCGGTCGAATGGACCGAGATCACTTACCTCGAACGGATCTCGGAAAACACCGGGATGATGGTGTTTGGCTTCTCCGTAATGTTCGTATTCCTGGTGCTCGCTGCGCTGTACGAAAGCTGGTCCCTGCCGCTGGCGGTGATCCTGGTCGTGCCGATGTGCGTGTTATGCTCCATAACCGGCGTGGCCGTGGCGAAGATGGATATCAACATCTTCACGCAAGTTGGTTTCGTCGTGCTGATTGGGTTGGCATGCAAGAATGCAATCCTCATCGTCGAATTCGCGAAGCTCAAGCGAGACGCTGGCACGAATGCCTATGACGCCGTGCTCGACGCCTGCCAGTTGCGCTTGCGTCCGATCTTGATGACGTCCTTCGCGTTTATCTTGGGAGTATTGCCCCTCGTTGTCGCGACGGGTGCCGGTTGGGAGATGCGACGCGCCCTGGGCACGGCGGTGTTCAGCGGAATGTTGGGGGTAACCCTGTTCGGCATCTTTCTAACGCCGGTGTTTTATCTGGTAGTCGATCGACTCGCGCATGTACCCACGTTCCGCACAGGTTGGATCGGCCGCACTGCTCAAATCACACTCGATGTGTTGCGCCTCGGTCCGGTGCGTCGGCTGGCGCGTCAGACGGCCAATTGGGTTACAAAACCATCACCGAGAGTTGGTGGACCAGCCGCCACCACATCACTCCCAACTGCCGGCAGCGCTGCTGCGCAGGACCGCGCCGCGTGCCAGATGATTGACACCGAAGCTGAGATAGCAAAGAAGTAACTGCTCGATGTTTTCCCGTTTCTTTATCGATCGACCGATTTTTGCCACCGTGCTCTCCATGGTGATCACGCTGGCCGGCGGCATTGCCATCCTAGCGCTGCCGGTGACGCAATATCCCGAGATCACGCCGCCGACGGTAGAAGTTTCGACTGTCTATCCCGGCGCGAACGCCAAGGTCGTGGCGGATACGATTGCCGCGCCGATCGAGCAACAAGTAAACGGCGTCGAAGGAATGATGTATATGGCGTCTCAGTGCACCAATGACGGCACTTACATTCTGACGGTCACTTTCGAGCCGGGCACCGACTTGAATTTGGCGCAGGTCCTCGTGCAGAACCGGGCGGCCCTCGCGCTCCCTGTGCTGCCAGGTCTCGTACAACGGCGTGGTGTGACGGTCAAGAAGAAATCGCCAAGCATTCTGATGATCGTGAACCTATTCTCTCCCGACAAAACCCGCGACAGCTTGTATCTGAGCAATTACGCGACGATTCAATTGCGTGATGAGTTGTCACGGTTAGAAGGGGTCGGTGACATCGCATTCATCGGGCAACGGGACTACAGCATGCGAATCTGGCTCGATCCCGAGCAACTCGCCATGCGAAACCTGAGCACCCAAGATGTCGTTCGCTCGATCGAGCAGCAAAACGTTCAGGTCGCCGCCGGGCAGATCGGTCAGACCCCGGCTCCCGAAGGACAGGTCTTTCAGTACACGTTGACGACGGTTGGCCGCCTGCAGCACGAGAAAGAGTTTGGCGAGATGGTGCTCCGCACGGACAACGACGGACGTGTTGTACGGCTGCGCGATGTCGCCCGCGCCGAACTGGGTGCGGTTGCCTACGATCAGGTCTGCACGCTCGATAGCCAGCCGTCCGTGGCACTTTCGATCTATCAACTGCCGGGCTCGAATGCGTTGCAAACGGCCGAGTCGGTTCGGGCCAAAATGGAAGAACTGAAAGGGCGCTTCCCGGTCGGGGTCGATTACGCGATCGTTTACGACACAACGCCATTCATCAAAGAATCCGTGAATGAGGTCTTTGTCGCGTTGCGGGACGCGGTGATCCTGGTTGCGCTCGTGGTGCTGGTGTTCTTGCAAGGGTGGCGGCCGGCGATTATCCCGCTCGTCGCGGTCCCCGTAGCGATCGTTGGTACTTTCGCGTTCATGGTGGCATTGGGTTTCAGCATTAACACGCTGACGCTGTTCGGACTGGTGCTCGCCGTCGGAATCGTCGTGGATGACGCCATCGTGGTGGTCGAAGCCGTGGAGCATCACATCGAAGATGGACTTGAACCGCGCGCGGCCGCCATTCTAGCAATGGACCAAGTGGCGGGCCCGGTAATCGCGATCGGTCTGGTTTTAAGCGCGGTCTTCGTCCCCTGTGCTTTTATTGGAGGCGTTGTGGGGCAGTTCTTCCGGCAGTTTGCCGTGACGATCGCGATTTCAACCGTCATTTCAGCATTCAATTCGCTCACGCTCAGTCCGGCGCTCGCGGTGCTGCTGTTGAAGCCGCGGGCGGGCGGGAGTCGCGCCGATGTACTTCCGCGTCTGGGATTGCTGATTGCTGCGGCCTACGCCGGTTATTCGCTTCTCGGACCTTGGCTCGCGACGCTGGCCGGACAGAATCCGCAATTGGCTGCGATACCGGCCAGTGCCTGGCCGTGGATCGCGGCGATCACGTGCGCGGTCTTGGCCTGGGCCCTGTCAAAGTTGATCAACGGAGTGCTGCTGCGGTCGTTCCGCATCTTCAACCGCGGATTCAACGCTGTCACGCAAGGCTATGTCGGTTCGGTGAGCCTCCTGCTGCGCGGCAGCTTTGTTGTGCTTTTGATCTATGGCGGATTAATGTTTGCCACGTACCACCTGTTCGTGTCGACGCCGACGGGTTTCATTCCGGCACAGGATAAAGGTTACTTAGTAGTCAACGTGCGATTGCCTGATTCGGCATCACTGGAGCGGACAC
>CAZFLF010000856.1:0-3763 GCA_964519825.1 uncultured Pirellulaceae bacterium
AGTGAACAGAACGCAGATAGGACACGCACACCATGAGGAAGCTCCTCTTTGGTGCGAGCGCGGCTGCCGCGCTCGCCCTGATCGCCGGCTGCGGTGGCAGCGAAAACACCACTTCGCCGGGGCACAGCGAATCCACCAGTGCCGCCCCCCAGGCGGAGCGGGCGGCCGCCAGTTCTTCGTTTATCGGCCGAGCAATCACTGCCAAATAGAACCGCCTCAGTTTCGCGGCGTCGTCCGGCGAGAGTTCCTTGTCGGGTCCCCCTTGGATCAGTGAATGCAGTTCGCTGGGAAGATCCGGAGGAAGCGTCGTTCCCAGCGATTTGCGCCACGCCTTCAGCGACTCAAAAGAATCGGTGGCCGATCCGGTTTGGCCAACCACTGCCAGCGAATCCCAATAAGCGATCCCACCAGTTTCGCTCAGCGTCACCGAGGCGAGCGGGTCGCCGGGTTTCAAGCCCAGGTCCGCGGCTGGCACCATCAACTTCGTCCACTGACCGGGTACCACCGCCACTTCCTTGGCTCCCTCGCGCGCCAGGCCATTCCCCTGCTGCGACCAGGTAACCGTTTGTTTACCGGGAACACCCAGGCTCACGGATTTCGGTATATCGAGCGAATCAACACGTAGCCAGACTTCCACGGACGCATCTTGTGGGATCGTGGCCGCCCGGAGCTTGAAATCGACCGTGTCGGTCCGTGATGACGAACTGCGTTGCCGAATCACTCGGCGACCCGCGGCGGCTTTGAACGAGGGATCAGCGACCCAATCAATTGCGTTTCGCGAAGAACTTTTGCCGGACGCTCCGAGCGGAAACGCATCATCAAATAACACGTCCCGGATCGCTTTTCCCGACGACGGTTCCTTCAACTCGGCGGGATCGGTGTATGCGGTGTGAGTTGCGACGGCATCGAGCCAGGTCCGGGCCTCGCGTTCGACTTTTCCAGCGGCCTCCGCCGTCTCCTTTTGTTCCGGACGCGGGAGTTTCAAGAACGGAGGCGTGACATTGATGTTGCCATCCATCGCCGGATCGGCGGCGCTGTTGAAGAATGCATACAGCGAATAAAACTCCTTCGTCGTCAGTGGGTCGAACTTGTGGTCGTGGCAAACAGCACATCCAGCCGTCAGTCCCAACCACGCTTGCGACACCGCGGTTGTTCGTTCGACCGCGTAGCGATAAACGAATTCGACATCGATCGAGCCCCCTTCGCTGGTTGTCACGTTGCAGCGGTTGAAACCGGTCGCGACCAATTGATCTGTCGTCGGATTCGGCAACATGTCTCCCGCAATCTGCCACACCGTAAACTTGTCGTACGGCAAGTTCTCGTTAAACGCTTTCACGACCCAGTCACGATATGCCCACATTTGCCGTTCGTTGTCGAGGTGCAGGCCGTGCGTGTCGGCGTAGCGAGCGACGTCTAGCCAATACCGAGCCATCTCCTCACCAAAACGAGGCGACTGAAGATAGCGGTCGACCATGTGCTCATAAGCCTGCGGCGACGTGTCGGCGAGAAACTCGTCCACCTCCTTGATGGTCGGCGGCAATCCTGTGAGCGCGAATGCCACGCGCCGCATGAGCGTCTCTCGGTCCGCTTCGGGCTGCGGAGTCAGATCAGCCTGTTTCAGACGTGCGAGAAGAAACTTGTCGACCGGAGGGATTGCATCGGTAAGCTGCGAGATGTCGGGCCGTTGGATTGGCTCGAAAGCCCAGTGCTTCTGATACTTTGCTCCCTGCTCAATCCATTTTCGCAACACTTCCTTTTGCTGTGCGGTGAGCGTCTTCTTCGACTCGGGTGGAGGCATGACTTCACCGGCGTCGGTCGCCGTGATGCGCTGATAAAGTGGACTCTCCTCGGGCTTGCCGGGCACGATCACGGGCTCCTTGCCGCCGACCGCGACCTCTTCCAGATCCAATCGCAAATCGGCCTTACGCGTCTGGGCATCCGGTCCGTGACACTGAAAGCAGATGTTGGACAGAATTGGGCGTACGTCGCGATTGAACGAAATCGACGGTTCCATCGCCGAAGCGGGAATGACACAGAGAGCCGTAACAGCGAGCGGAATCGCCGTCCACCGAGGTGCGTTGAAAAGCAAGCTTCTGGCCGGCATGGTAGGAGCGCCCGTAGCGGAGGGATGATGGCGGGGATCGATTTCGTAACCGCCTCTTAGTTTATATCACGGCGGCACAGAAATGAGGCGTTCGCGGACGAAAAATATGCAATTCGCTTGCCCAAATGCACTTGGACGGAGTACCGAGTACCGAGTACGGAGTGTATTGCGCTCTACACCGCACTCCCTAGACCGCACTCCGCACTCCGTACTTCTTACTCCGTACCCCGTACCCCGTACCCCGTACTCCGTACCCCGTACTCCGTACTGAAAAGGCTACGTTGATCGAATATAGATTGGGTTGGAATAAACCCACGGCCGTTCTTCGCCGTCAAGCGTCAACCAGCCCTCGATTCGATAAACGCCCGCCGCGGTGACCGGGAACTCGAGCTTATCCGATTTCTCATCCGCGACAAGTTTGCCGCTGCTGAGTAATCGAATGCGGCAGGTGACTGGAAATTCGGCGACTAACCGTTGGCCCGCGGAGAAGGCGATCTCGTCTCCCATGATCCCGACCGGTTGCCGTAACGTCGCATCGTTAGAGACGAGTTGAAATCGAAAGCCGGTCGGATCACACATCCAGTCATGGCTCACGTACGCTCGGCCGTCTTTCAATGCCAGACGCACCGACGACTCGGTCTGCTCGGCGGCCAGGATGTGCGTCACAGAGTTGCGGAACGAACGGAAATACGGATCGAAGTCGAGCCGAGCGAGCACGTCGCCGGGTTGCCGGCCCTTTGTCATCTGCCGAATGCCGGGCCGCAGGAGAGCGGGGACCGAGCGGAATTTGTCGTCGGCGTCGACGTTTGTCCCAATCTTCACCGTGTTTTCGTCGACCATTTTCACCATTAAGATTTGATTGTGATGGCAATCGTTGGCCGCAATTCCCGTCAGGCGGCGCGTCTTGGTTTCGCGATCCCACTTGGCCAAGTAGTCGTCCAAGTAGGAACATTGCGCGGCCAGCATCTCATCGGGAAAGAGCCGCAAGCCCTCTTCCAACTGGCGGAGCGTTTCGGGATCCGTCATCTGCAGGATGATCCCGGCGATTCCGAGCGGGTCTTTCTTCGCGTCGGCGTGGCGGTTGTAGATTTCCAAACCGTCGAGATTGTCCATCGCGTGGTCAGGCCGCTCTTCGATATGCGATAGAAACATCAATCCGCGATCTCGGCGGACCGATTCCATGAACGCCGGGAGCGGGTCATTCATGTGCGCCATGATCGACTGCGATGGGTAGATCAGAAATCCGCGCGCTTCAGAGCCGGGAATGAACAGCACTCCATCGCGGAGTCCGCGCCAACTGTCGTCGATGAAATCCTTAGGCGGACGATGATGGTCGGTGAGCAGGATCACCTTCACCTCGGCTCGTTTCGCATCGGCCAGCATTTCTGGACGCGTGCCCCCCGTGTGCGTCGAATCCTCGGCATGGGCATGCAGGATCGCGCGAAAATCGGTGAATCCCGTCACGGCGGAGAGCACCTTCCGCGACTGGTTCAACCGTTCCGCGTCCTCGTGAGCCCCCTTGAGACGCGCCAGTTTCATCCGCTCGAGCGTCGAGTACTTCCGCGCCGGCGGCTGGTCGTTGTCACCACGCGCGGGTAGCACCGCGACCGTTAGACAAAGCAGAAGTGCGGGTACAAACCAATTGGGGGGCATCAGCCC
>CAZFLF010000857.1:0-3759 GCA_964519825.1 uncultured Pirellulaceae bacterium
ATGGAGCATTTCCAATGGCTGACGGTGGACGCGTCGCGACAGATTGGACAAGACCCGACCAAACTCGCCGCCGTCGGCGCGGAGCTGGCGGACGTCCTCAGTTACGTTTTGGCGCTGGCCAACGAATTGGACCTGGATCTCAGCGAAGCCTTACGGCGCAAGATGATCAAGAACGTCGAGAAGTACCCGGCTGAGCAGATTCGCGGTCGGTTCGGTCATGACGATCAGTAAAGGGGTCGGGACGTCGGGAGATTCTTTCGATGCGAAATCGAATCGTTTAACCGCAAGCCGCAGGCGAGCGCTTTGAACAGAGGTCGACTCCGCCTGAACGCGCTCGCCTGCGGCTTGCGGTTAAACGATTCAGCTGCCAAAAACTCTCCCGATCCCCTATCGGCGATCTGCCGACGCTTTCAGGTATTCTGCGAACTCCGTTGCGCCATCGATCGCTGTCCCCTCTGGCCGGCAGTAGACCAACACTCCAAAACGCAACCGCAGTGACTCGCCCGGCTTCACGACCGTGCGTGCCGATTGCTGGCCTCGACCAAACGATTTCTCGGCAAACGGATTCGCCGCCATGAAACCGTAGTCTCGGGCATGAAAGGAGCAACGCTTGAAGTTGCTCGGATGCCCCATCACAAGTACACCGCATCGGCCGGTATCGGTCTTGCCGGAATAGTCACACCAATCTGCGGCCTGACCCCAGCATTCCTTTTCGTTCTTCCGACCGCTGCTGTTGGTGATCTCGCCTCCGGTCTTTACGGCCAGCGGTGTCGCCATTCGCATGCCGAGTCCCATCTCTTCTTGGTCGCCAAAAACAAGGTCACGGTGGTCGGTGGTGAAGGTTGAGTCCCAGAGCAGCAGCCAACTTTCGTCACGGCCAATCAATTCATATCGGCACAGCTCCCGGCAGATCGACTCTCCGCCGGTCCCTTCATATCGATTGGCAACGGCGAACTTTGCGTGATTGCCTTCCGACCGAGGTTCTTCGACAAATCTTTCGTGCGCAACCTTGGCCTTGAGTCGCCACGAATCGTCCCCGTTCATATCGCCGAAAGCCAGCCACAAGCCTGGGTGCAATAGAGCATGGTCCTCGGCATCAACTCCAGGACGAGGCGGATGATGCCGTGAGACTTGTACTTCATGCGGCGTTTTCAAGTCCTTGAAGTACGGGCGGGGAATCTGCGCATCCTGGTAGACGTACTTCAACACAGGCTGATCGCCGCGCAGCATAACGATTTCGCCGGCGCCCTTGTGCACGGCGAGTGGCAATTCGGCGGCGAGACAACTCGCGAAGCCCAGTCCGGTCAGAACAACCGACAACAGACGGCACAACCAAAATCGTTGCATGGCTATCCTCTCAATCGGCGAGTTCGAGGGATCATTTTTGAAAGAATGGTGGGTTATAAATGGGGGGTAAAAGTCAGTTTCGTCAGAATTTCCCATCGTGGCTGCCAAAGTGCGTTGGCTTGTTGAGTGATGCACCCCCCTGCCGCACCCAGTCCGCGGTCCAGCGGATCATCTGGTGGGCAGTCACTTGTGGACGGCCGAGTAACTCGTGGCTTCGCGCGGCGTTGTTGAGCAGTGCCTCGGGCCGCTCGGCGCCGATAAAGCGCGGAGTGCGATCAAGCAATCTGCCGAAATCCTCGCACACCTCGCGGACCCGCAGAATCTCCGCACCAGCAATGTTCATGATGCATGGCGGCGTCGCCGTGTGCTCCAGCATCTGCAGCGACATGGCATTGGCTTCCGCTTGCCAGATGACGTTCACGTGGCTCATCGACAAGTCAACCTCTTCGTTGTTCCAGACCATCTGGGCCAGATCGACCAAGACGCCGTAGCGCAATTCCGTCGCATAATTCAGGCGCAACAGCGACATGGGAATCGAAAATGTGCGGCAAAAATGTTCATTGATCCGCTCGCGCCCGAGCACGGAGACCGCGTACTCTCCGACCGGCTGCGGTTCGTCGGTCTCCACGGATCCGCCGCTTGTGACCGGAACGTGGGCATAAATGTTGCCAGACGAGAAGGAAACGATGCGACTGCTACGAAATCGTTTACTCACAATCGCCGGAACATAACAATTCATCGCCCACGTCAGCGATGGGCTGGACTGCGCCCCGAACTTGAACCCGGACATGCTGATAACGTTTGGCACGTCCGGCAAATGGGCGACGGCGTCTTCATTCAGCAGGTCACAACGGATCGTCTCGATCCCTGCGCGATTTAGGCTTTCCGGCAGACTTTGGGACGAGAATCGCGACACGCCGATAATCCGCCGCGGTACCCCAGCCTGATCCGACGCTCGTCGCGCCATTCGGGCCATCGTCGGTCCCATCTTGCCCCCTACACCCAGGAACAGGATATCCCCGGGTACGCGACGCATCGTATCGATCACGCCCTCCGATGGAGCGCTGAGGACATCCTCTAGATCTTCAACGCTGCGGGGACAGGTGGAAGGGATGTTCGTCATGCAGACCTCTCATTGGCACTGGTGACCATTCATCCCGTGCGGAGTTTCGTCTCCAGACGACGGATAGCTTCTTCGACCGTCCAGGAAGCGCCGCCGAGTTGCAGTCGCGCGCCATCGGAAACCCAACGGTTGACCTTCTGTTCCGCTGAGATCACGGTTGTATGGCTACGGCGGCCGAAGAATTCGCTGATTTCCGAGAAAGCCATCCGCGTGTATTTCCGAGCCAGCCACATTGCCAACATGCGCGGCTGGCTGGCAGCTCTGGATTTCCCGCTTTCGCGCAGGCTCCTCGGTTCCAATTGAAACGTCTCACACACGGCACGCTCGATATCGGGCAACCGCACGATTCGCTTGGCCGCCGCAAAGATGTCGGATAACGCCGAGCGAGCCAAGTCGACGGTGATTGGTTGTTCCAACGCCTGGGACGTGGCGCGCAGGCGGTTCAAGGCTCCACGGATTTGCCGTGCATCCCCGTTCGTTTCCAAGGCGATCAAATCCGTGACTTCACTTGGTAGTTGCAGGCCGTCGCGTGCAATCCACTGTCGAGCGATACCCCGTCGCGTTTCGTAATCGGCCAAATCCAACCCACAAACCAGACCGCCAGTCAGTCGAGCCAGCAGTTCCGGTCCAAGTCCGGTCAGCTCCGCGGGAGCGCGATCTGACGAGACCACCAACTGCCGGCCCTGCCGAGTGATCGCGTCGAGCGTGTGCTGGAACTCGACCAGCGTAGCGCGTTTCCCGGCAAAGAACTGGATGTCGTCGATCAGCAGTAAATCGACGTCACGGACCTTGCGGCGGAAACTCGGCAAGCCGGTTCCTTGCAGAGCCTCGAGAAAGAAAGTCGTGAACTGCTCCGCAGATAACAGCAGCGACCGAGTCATCCACTGTCCCGCGCGGCTCGTCGACCAAACGGCTTCGAGCAAATGCGACTTTCCCGATCCGGTTGGGCCGTAAATGAACAACGGCGATACCGCTCCCAGACGTTGCGCCACGGATTGAGCTGCAGTCACCGCGACCTTGTTGCAGGAGCCGACCACGAATGATTCGAAGCGGGAATACCGTCGCCGAGCGGTAATCTCATTTGTCGGCGCTGGCGTTGCCGTCACAGACGCCGCGGACGACACGACTCTTAATTCCGCACCTCGACGCACCGGGCCCGGCCGCGTCGATTCGGCAGATTGCGTGAAGGTGGGTTGCGTGCCGGCGGATTGCGTGCCAGTGAGTTGATCGGGTTCAGGAGCTTCTTCGTTGTTTCGCGAGCTAACCCGATATTCCAACCGCACTTCAGT
>CAZFLF010000858.1:0-3758 GCA_964519825.1 uncultured Pirellulaceae bacterium
CTGTACGGCAATCTCGGCGGCAAGGACACGCTGAGCTATCAATCGTCGGACGCGGCGGTCAACGTGCAGCTCAACGCCGGCGGATTGGCGACCTCAGAATACGGTACGGCACTCGCGGTCCTCTTCACCTGCCAGGAACAAGGGAAGAACGTACGAGTCTTCGTGGACGAAACCCGTCCGTTGCTGCAAGGCGCTCGGTTGACCGCCTGGGAGCTGATGCAGCGCGGTATTTCGACGACGCTGATCTGTGATTCAATGGCCGCCCAGGTGATGAAAGAAGGGCGCGTCCAAGCCGTAATCGTCGGCGCTGACCGCATTGCCGCGAACGGCGACACGGCGAACAAAATCGGGACGTACGGAGTGGCCGTACTGGCGCATGCTCATCGCATCCCGTTCTACATCGCCGCGCCGACCAATACCTTTGATCTGTCGCTGTCGGGCGGGGGCGAGATTCCGATCGAACAGCGCAACCGGTTGGAAATCACCCAGGGCTTTGGCCGGCAGACGGCGCCCGACGGCGTGGAAGTCTACAACCCCGCCTTCGATGTAACCCCGGCGGAACTGATCGAAGCGATTATCACCGAGCGCGGTGTAATCCGCCCTGTTACGCGTGCGAACATCGCCGAGCGGCTGGCGCGGCCGGCGCACCCGAAGGCCTAAGGCCTTTGCGCCCGCCCCCTACGGCGCCGCCACATCTTGGATGTCGTTCGGCGCCACCAACGGCCGTCGTCGACGCGAACGGCGAACCGGCTTGGTATTCGCCCAGTCTTTGGTCAGCGTCTCGAAGACCTCGGGCGATTCGTAACGGACGATTCCCTTGCCATCGGGAATCGGACCGATCAAGCCGCGAAAGACCGGGAGTCCGCGAAGTGACAAATCAGTACTGCTATCGTCGATGCCAACCTGCGAATGCAGTCGCAGCAGCGATTCCTTTTTGTCATAGTCCCGGATCCGAATCGAACCATCCACCCCGCGCGTAACGATGCGATAACTCATCGACATGTGCTCCACCTCTATCAAGCCACCGGATGCCACCGCGGACGTCCACCAACGCCCGTCGCAACACCACCATCGGCGTATGACGGTGGACTTGGGCAAGCTTTTTCGCCGTGTGATTACGCTGCCCACATGCGTGCAGACCGGCAGAAGCGGCGCGCTCGTGCTAGGTGGCATGAGCCGACGTCAGTCGTTGCTACAAGCCGCAAAACCGTCGACCGGGAGGAGGACTTAGTGTGGCTGTGACGGGTGTGACAGTTCTGCCTTGGCAACCGATTGCTTGCGATGTCGGCGGCGTTGATTTCCAATGAACAACATCCGCGTATGACCGACCTACCACCGATCACTATTCTGGTCGTCGACGATAGCCGCGCCGACGCGCGGCTGGCGCAACTCTGGCTGCGGAGCAGCGCGGTGGTGCGCGATGTGGAACTCGTCCACAGCGGCCGCGAAGCACTGGCCTTTCTGCGGCGCGAAGGTCCGTTTGCACAGGCCCCAATCCCCCACATGCTCGTGCTCGACGTTCATTTGCCCGACATGCTGGGCTGGGAATTATTGGTCAAACTACGCCAAGACGAGGCGCTGTCTGGGATTCCAGTAGTTGTACTGACTGGAACGGTGACCGACGCCGATGCACAACGGGCCCGCGAGTTGGGAGTCGCTCGATATCTCTGCAAGCCGTTCGACGCCGACGAGTTCACCGCGCTGGTTCGCGAGATTGAGACGGTCGCACTGGAATGCCATTTGAGATTAAAGCCGAACGACTGAGCGGACCGGTAGGCCGCGATCAGCGTCACACCATGCTATTCCGACCGGATCGGCGGCTCCGGTCGAGCGACTTGTTGTGCCGCGTATGTCAGTTGACCACCGCGGCGCCCCATCCGTCGAATTCAATGCCTAAATCGTCGGCGAGTCGGTAATTCTTAATCGATTCGGCAGCGATCAACGACAGATCCAGTACCATTTGTTTGGCGAGTACGATCAGTCCAGATGCCACGTCCAATTGATCGACGGCTTCATACCCACGTTTTTGCAGCTTGCGCGCGGCACGCTTCAACCCATCAGGTTCACCCATAAACACGTATTCGAGTGAATGTTTTTTTTGTGGATCACTTCCGGTTTCCAACAGTGAATCCACCACGCTGCGATCAGCCATAAAGAGTTGGTCCTCGATTCGAGGGCGGATATATTGGTCGAAAAACTCCCAACCTTCATGTTCCGACACCTCGATCTCGTACTCTTCATGCGGCATCATCCACAGCCCAACCGGCACACGGAACGAATCCCAATCATGAAGCTGGAATACGATTTCCCGCAGGCCACCGTAGGTCAGACGCCCTACGAGACGGCAACGCACTTTATGTTTTTTGAGCAACGCCAGTAGTTCATCTTCCATTTCCCAGAGAAGTTCGCGTTCTGGGGAATCGGGACCGCCGGTGTTATTTGGCGAGTGGATTCGGATCCAGATGCGGGCACACAATTGGAGATCGTTCGGCGGTTCCTTGCGAGTGACAGCTTCGTCAAACGAGATGAACATCGAGACGCCGTCCCGTTCGGCGGGGTATGCGTTCCATCCGCCAAAGACGATTTGAGGTGATTTTTTCGTTCGTCGCTTCTTGACGGCTGCCTTCTTTTTGGCGGGTATCGATTTCTTGGTGGACTTTTTGGCTGCTGGTTTGCTTTTGGCGGTCGCCTTCTTGGACTTTTTTTTCCCAGAGTTCTTGGTGGCTTTCTGGCTTACAACCTTCTTTTTGGCCATGTTTATTCGTCCCCTCGTGTTAGGTCCGGATTTTCCGATTTTCTTTCCGCATGACAAGTTTCAGCCCCGACCACGTGTCATCCACGGCACAGACCTTGATATCGACCAGGCCGAGCGGGAGCGCCACAGCTCGGATCGTGTCTTCCGTAATGTCTGTGGCAACTTTGGAAGCCGTCTTCGGCCATGAAACCCAGATTGCCCCATCGGCCCTGAGCTTGACGAGCGATCGCCGAAGCGCTGATACCAACTCAGTCTTCGACGTTGTAAACAGGTGAACGATGTCTGTTGCCGGGGTAATTGAGTCAACAAACTCGACGTCGCTTGGGATCGACTCAAGGAGTGACGAGTAGTTGGCCGGTGCGTCGGAAATGAACAGCTTGCTTCCGGCCTTGATCCCCAACTTCTTGGCCAACGGTGTGCCGGAGTAGCCAGCCATAACGATGCTCAAAGAACTTAACGCGGCTCAGCGGTGACTCTGCCTGGTTTGATGCTCTTCGTATGTGTTCGCGTTCTTACCCCGATTCGTGATCGACCCCAGCCATGAGACCGGCGATCGACAAGTCCTCATCCAGATCGGGCCAGTGAAGACTGATCCCACCACCACCGATTTCATAGTGTTGACGCTTTTCCAACGATGCGGCACGGAGCAGTGGAAACCAGGCCAACGGAACGCTCAGAACACGTCCATCCGTGAACGTAACTCGCATATGCTCATCGTCAAACTCGACAGACTTAGCGAGAGCCATCGTAGGAACGTAGGCTCGGTGTCGTTGCAAGTTCGTCTCACCGGAAGTACTCATTCCAGGCCTCCCAAAGCTGGTCGCGGTGTTCGACAACCAGCCGCTCGATTTCGCTCCAATGTCACCATTGCCGGAAGTTACAGTCTCGAACCTGTCGGACACAACAGCCGCGACTTTCCATCGCCTCCGACTGCCCCGCAGATTGCCGGTTGTCCACAGCCAATTGGAAGAACTTCTTGCAGTTCGCACGGGCTGCAAGTCCG
>CAZFLF010000859.1:0-3758 GCA_964519825.1 uncultured Pirellulaceae bacterium
GGCTCCAGCCACCGTCGGCGCGTTGCAGAGCAAGCAACTCGTCGATCGTGGTTTGCATCGTTTCGCGCGGCTTGGCGGAGCGAGCCCCGATCAGCACCTTCAGGACCTTGTCTTGATGGATGTCGGGGAGATTCTTCCTTGCTGCGTCGAGCCAGACGATCGCTCTCGACAGCGCCGCGCGCTGCGATTCCGGCGCGTTTGTTCCCATTTCCCCCTCGAGCGCCATGATGATCCAGGCGGCGTCGGTGGTCTGGCTTTCGTTAATCGGCGGTCGCCTGAGAGTGGCAAAAAACTCCCATGAACCGTCGGGTTGCTGCTTCTTGACGATTTCCTCCGCGATCAGCTGCAGGCTTTGTTTTTGTCCCTCTTCCAGCGAGGGGAACGACTGTGCAGCGACGGCTAGGAACGGGAGCCCCATGTTCAGCCCTCGACCCTGTGGCCGCGGGTCGGGTGGATCAGCCGGATTGGGAAAGATCTTCGAGGCCATCAACTTGTCCTTACTACCCAGCAAGGACTCGGTCGTATCCGCCAAGAATTTCTTGTCGATCGCGTACCCTTGCCGTTCGGCTTCGCTCAGCGCCCAAAGCGGCATCGGTACGTGATGGCAGGCGGCGCATTTGCGCGTGTTCAACCAGGCGGCGCTTTCCGTTTGCATATATCCAATGGCTCGATCGACCGTCTGTTGAATCTGCTCAGTAGTCGCGGGGGGAATCACAGCGGGTATTGCAGCCGGCACCTCTGCGCGGGCGGGCGTTGCAAAACAAAGACCAAGCGACAATACGACGAATGAGGATATGCGAGCCATGAATCGATCTCATGTAATTGGATTGGTTGCGAGTCAAACAAGCTAGCACCGGGTCGTGGCCGATTGCGATTGACACGTGCTCGCAACCGAAGTGACACTTAGCCCCTGGCACGACGGAGTTTACTTCGGCAAGCGAATGGAGGTTAGTATGACGTCACGCATCACAAGAGCTACTTTCACGGTGGTGAGCTTAGCAGGGTTGGTTCTACTTGGCTTGTTGATATGCAGCCTGAATGCAGGGAGAGCCAATGCACAGCGGATTGACACTCCCTTTAAGGGGCACGTGTCTTCCCAATTACCTGTAGAGTCGCCGCCGGTGGTCAGAGCCGGAAACCGATATCATCCGACCCAACCGACAATCATATCACCCCTCGGTGATCAATCGCCACGCTTCGATAGCCAACCGTACGACGCTTCGTCGGCAGTATTGATACAGCCGATCGTCGTCGCCATCAAAGATGGGTCACAGCTCCGTGGCGAACCGGTCGAGGTAAGCGCGCTTCAAGTCAAAACTATCTTTGGACCGGTCTCGATTCCGATATACCGGGTCGCGGGAGTCCGGCTTGCCGACGATCCACGTCAACCGGCTACGATCTGCCTTTCTAATGGCGATTCATTAACCGGCGTGCTGTCTACGGATTCGATTACGATCAGGACTGAATGGGGATCCGCCACGATCGCACGCGATCACATCGTCTCAATCGTGACTACTGCCGAGCCAGTGACTTGGCAACAGCACGAAGGTCGCTGGAGAATAATTCCTGTCGAGTCCGTAACGCGCGCGACTGGCTCGGACGATACCAATGAACAAGTTGGCGATGTCGATGCCGGCGCGCAGCCCACGCAACTTGATTGCCCCACACCAGCGACTCCGCGGCCAAGCAGATCCGACCCGACACTCGCCGCAGAACCAAGTTCTTAGAGATCGGAATCGTCAATTTGGGCCAACCGCGCCGGGCGTACATCGAGGAACTGCTACTCGCCGCCGCGATTCATTCCCCAGCCTCGGTCACATCATTGACGAAGCGTAACGTCCCAAATCTTTATCTCACCTCGCTTGTTGCCAAGTTCGCCGCTGGCCGACGCCAACCGCTTCCCGTCGGGGCTAAACGCTACACTCGTAACTCTCTCGGTGTGCCCTTTCAAACGGAGAATCTCCTGACCACTCGTGGCGTTCCAAATCTTTACCTCTCCCGGCTTCCTGCCGTATTCGCCGTTGCCCGAGGCCAGCCATTTCCCGTCAGGGCTAAATGCCACGCTCCAGACCCGATCTTTGACGCACTCCCGTTTGCGCCGTCAAACCTGTCCCAGATTCACCGATCCTCGCGGAAGGGTGCGGCGCGTCGCTCGGGACAATCGTCGGCCAGTCTCGTCGTTTCAAAACCAGTGGTTTTTTGATGCGTCTCACGGACGACGAGTTATTGGGACTATCGGTCACATTTCGACGCCCACATTGCGTCGGTGTGTCGGACCGAGGCGCGTTGGCCGAAGTGTGTGAAAACCGGGGGCAAGCTGGCCCGAAGAGCCGCAGGCGGAAAATTACGCCGAAGAAGCGGTGGTGATGGCGCACTGTTAGAATGCGATTTACGCCAATCGATAGCCTATCGCGTCACCGCAGACTTGCGGTCCACGCATGTAGATTAAACTTCCTACAAGCAAGTTATCCGATGCAGAGCCATCACGACGGGAACCTAATGAGATTCCGATCTTCGGCTTCATTCAATGTTCCGCGTTCCTCGGTGCAACATTGTCAATTTCAATCGCAACTTGTGTCGTGGGCAAGCAACCGATGCTCTTTCCGATCTCGATTGACGGCACATGGGGATACATCGACCCTGCCGGAAACGTTGTGATTGAGCCAAAGTTTCTTGGAGCAAGATTTTTTTCTGAAGGATTGGCCGTCGTAGAAGTCGCTGGCACGTCAGAAGAAGACCGCGCCTTCGAACGAACATACCAGGGCTTTATTGGCACTGACGGCGAATTCGTCATCCAGCCCGAGCCTCCGCCCGGAGTGCGAGAGATTGAGGGCTTCTGGACCTATTCCTACGACGACTTCCACGAAGGGTTGGCGAGAATCCATATCAACGATGCGACGGGGATGGATGGCTACATCGACCGCACGGGCAAGCTCGTCATTCCGGCCAAATATGATACCAGCGCAGAGTTCTCTGAAGGACTAGCATTCGCCAGAACGTGGAGGCCCAGGGACGACCCCGGCCCGGAAAAAGCTGGATTCATCGACAAACAAGGGCGATTTATTATCGAGAACGACGCCTTTCGTTTTGGACACAAATTCTCGCAGGGCCGTGCCGTGGTCTCGGTCCACACCGACGAAGACGATTGGGCATACGGTCTCATCGACAATCTTGGGAAATTCGTTATTCCTCCCAATACTTACAGTCACCTCTCCATGCCCGTCAATGGAGCGATATGTGTGGGCAAAGATGGCAAGGTCGCCTTGGTCGACACCCACGGTGAAGTCGTCGTACCCCTTGGCCAGTATGAGTTACTTCTCGAGCCATTGGACGGCGATATTTTCATCGCAAAATCCGACAGCAAGATCGTGTTGCTTGACGCGACCGGCAAGCGGCTCGCGGAAGTCGCCGAATTGGGCGACGCAGGCCGATTTAGCGGCGGCATGGCGACGATCGAGCGAGATGGACGCCACGGTTACATCGACGCGACCGGCGACGTGCGCATTGCCCCACAATTCGACAAGGCAGAACCATTCGACGGCGGCTTGGCCCTCGTGGAGATCGGCACGACCAAAGGCTACATCAATTCTCAAGGCAAATTCGTTTGGAAAACAGATCGCTGGGAGAAGCCGCTGCGCAACTCAGTTTCCAAGCCGCTTTCCGAGTTTTTGCCGGAAACCACGGTCAAGGCTCTCCCACTTTCTCACAACTGGGAGTGTGTCAGGAATGCAATCGTGTTCGTCGCCGATGGGACCCTC
>CAZFLF010000860.1:0-3748 GCA_964519825.1 uncultured Pirellulaceae bacterium
CGTGGTGGCAAAGGTGGCGGCCGACTTTCAGTTAATCGACGTCGTGGCACTGGACGATCCCGAATTTCGCCCGCATATCCTCACACAGAAATTCTGGCGGGGTTGGGAAGCCTACCACCGGCCTACGTTGGTCAGCTTCAATGGTCGCTCGTTCGACATGCCGCTACTGGAGTTGGCCGCTTTCCGGTTCGGAGTCAGCTTGCCCGGCTGGATGGACTCTAAGGGGCCGAATTACCAACAGCCACGTTACCGTTACAATCCCGAATCGCATCTCGATTTGCACGACGTGTTAACCAATCATGGCGCAACTCGGTTCAGCGGCGGATTGAATCTTGCGGCCACCATGCTCGGCAAACCCGGTAAGATGGACGTCCAGGGTTACATGGTTCAGGACTTGTACGACGCCGGCAAGATCGTCGAGATCAACGACTATTGTCGGTGTGACGTGCTCGATACGTACTTTGTCTTTCTGCGGACGATGGTTGTGCAAGGACAGCTAACACTGCAGCGCGAACAAGAAATCGTGTCCGACACCAAGCAGTGGATGACCGAACGCTTGGAGCAGTCGCCGGCCTATCGCAACTACTTGGATCGCTGGGGAGACTGGCTGAATCCGTGGGACGGATGTGAATAAGCCGTGAGCGGCATCCGTGAAACGTTCGCGGAGAAGAAAACGCGGTCGCAGCCGCAGCGACGCGCAAGCGGACCAATCAGGCATGGCCGCGTCAGGTAACAACAGAACTGTTACAAAGGGCTCAACAAGATGTCGACCTACCGTCATTTTGACAGCGAAACGATTGGCGATGTTCTCGTGGCGCGGCTGACCGATCCGCGTTTGGCCGACACGATGACCGTCAACGAACTGCAAGACGAGTTATTGCTGCTGCTCAACCGGGAGCCGACGAAGAAGTTATTGGTCAGTTTTAAGAACGTGACGCACTGCTCGACGTCGGTCATTAACGGCTTGCTTCGCGCCAAAAAGAAGCTGATGGCTGGGGGTGGGCAAATCAAGCTCTGCGAATTGCATCCACTGATCCGCGAAGCCTACAAATTGCTCAACCTGGACGGGACCGTGTTTCACATCCACGATGCGGAAGCCGAAGCCCTGGCGGCGTTCAGCTACATTTAGGATTCGTGAAAAGATAGGTTGACCGGGCCGTCAAGAAACCGGAGGCAATTGCTCTGCCGGGGTTGGGACCGGTTGCAGCCTGGAATCCAGTGGCTGCGGCGGTGGATACTCGCTTCGTGGAGCAAAGACAGGACGAGTTGGCACGGGATGGAACTTGGAGTGTGGAGGTAGAATGCTGTCCGGACCGGCCGGCGGGACAATTCCCCTTGAATCCAGATCGGAGCCTGGCAGCGGCGTGTGCGGGCTCCGCGCGAACAACAAGGCATGCTCGAACAGATTCCGACACGCACAGGGGGTGGGGCCGGCGTGGTAGGGGAGTGGGGATTCAAACCGACGAGATTCAATTAGCGGCGTACAACACCCGGGCAACGACAAGATCGCGACCCCGAGGCCGAATGCAAGTCGATTTAAACCCAAGAACCGAATCACGGCCGATGCGCCTCCTACCCGTCGTTGTGCCAACGCTATTACGCGGGCGGTTGAACCGACCTGCCGCGCTACTCGGGACGCCGATGACGCCCATTCGAATCGTTCGCCGGATACTTTCCACGAGAAAGAATGCGTGTGGACACGAAGCTGGATCGTAAAATCGGCAGTTGAACGGCGGAACTTGACCGAAACGGTCAATTCGCACCCGTTATGTCAGATGCAAGCGATCCAGCGGATCGAGTGACTTACCGGTAGTACTAGCACTCTCGTCATTCGAACGTCGGGTTATGAGCAACAAGAGTTGTAACAGCAAAAACGCCAGCACTGGGTAGACCGGCCAAAGACGAGCCCATAACGGCCAACCGTGATGAGTTTCGGGAGGCATCCCGGCGGGTCTTTCCATCGCGGTCGCGCCGAATTTGCTCGCGTCTCGAAACGGTGACCGAAATCCATCCCACAGCGCCAGTCCGAAGAACGCGAGGAGGATTGCCAATAACACCAAGCAACCGGCCGCCGCCATGACGCCCTTGAACGTCTTCTCCTCCGACCGCTCGGTGGTATGGAGATCGATTGCCCGTTTCCGACGCAGGCTTTTTTCAGCAGCCTCCGCGATCTCCAAATCCAGGCAAGCGTCTGACCAACTCGGAGCCTGCGACCGGCCCTGCGTCGCCAGTCGCACCTGTTCGACTAGTTTGACGGCGTCATTCCAATGCGGAAATACTTCATGGTACCCGACGCTGTCACGTAACTCCCAAGTCTCGTCGCCGGGACTGCCGGAAATGACGAGAGTCGCGGTGGCCAGGCTGCCGGATAAGTTGACACGTGTCTCCGTCACTCCACCCGGCGCCGCAATCGACCAACTCGCCGAACGACCGCTTTCGCTCGTAAAATGCACGGTCAACGAACTCCACGAGCCATCGTTACGAGTGACTCCAACCGCATTGACGCTGGTGATATCCCCGAGCAACCGCCGCAAGATACGAACGTCCTGACCAAATTGAGTGAGAACCGCGGCACGCTGACGATCGACAATATGTCGATCGAAGGAGACGTGGTCCGTCTGTCCCAACGGCGATCCATCACCGAGCGTGACGAGGTCGCACAAGATATCCCACGCCGGATGCTGCCAACCGGGCGCGAACGCCATGATAGTTCCACCGGCGTCACGGCGAATCACTTCGATCTCGTAAGCGGTCAAGACGTCGACCGCCGGATGCATCGCCACGACGGAGACTCCCGCGCCGACGAGCTTCCGAAGTTGCTCACCGCGCAGAGATTCCTCCGTTCCGTGTGCGACGACGACGGCTTCAAAGTCGTCGCGCGCCAAGAGAGATTCCCATTCCGGTTGTGCCAAGGTGATCAGATCGAGTCCGGGCGCAGCGGCGAACATCCGTGCCAGTAGCCGCGTCTCGTCATCTGCTCCCAACAATGCCCATCGCATGGGAGCACAAACTACCGACGGCAGTACACGAAGTCCAGGAGGTTGCTCAGTGACCTGGTATTTGAGCGGCTCACGCATCGGTGCGGTGTCCGTAACCGTGGCCGAGTCTCTCCGAGACTCGTGCCCCCAGCCTGGCGAAACCGCTTCAAAATCTGTTGTGGCGGAGCGGGTGGTTGCTGCCTGCCGTTCTGGAATCGATCGAATCTGCGTGGCGCTAGGGTGCGCGTCTCGGAGAGACGCGACCACGTGGCCGACTCACCCCGATCCGAGACACGGCCACGAAAGCTGCGCAGGTCGACTAAACCGTTTCCGCTCCCTGCGTCCGCAGTGTAGAATTCGATCACCGCCTGCCTCGGTCATCCCCCCTTTACACTCCCTCCGCCCCAATGCGAACCACTTTCGTTGCTGTCCTAATCATCACTCTGGCTTCCAGCGCGAACATCTTGGCGGATGGTCCCGTCAGCTTTGAACTTCATGTGCAGCCGATACTTGCCGCACGGGGTTGCAGCATGGGGGGTTGTCACGGAAAAGCGCGCGGGCAGAACGGGTTTCAGCTCTCCTTGCTGGGCTTTGATTCGGACTTTGACTACGCAGCCCTTACCAGGAACGCCCGCGGACGTCGCGTGTCCGCCGCATCGCCCGATCGTAGCCTGTTGTTACTTAAGGCGATCGCTGCGGTTCCGCACGGTGGAGGCCAGCGGTTCACTCGCGACAGTGAAGACTATCGGCTGATGCGCAACTGGATCGCC
>CAZFLF010000861.1:0-3746 GCA_964519825.1 uncultured Pirellulaceae bacterium
TCGCCTGCGGCTTGCGGTTAAACGATTCAGCCGGGATTACTCGTCCTTGAAGGTGACCGTCAGCTTGACTTGCTCCTTCGGCCACGCCCGGCCAGCGACTTCGACATAGGGATAGACGAAGAAGTTTAGCGGATCCCCAGCCTGCTTCGGTGTGAGGTTAATGTCGCGGCCGACCGTGAAGGTCACGCGGTTTTCGGTAAGGTGACCGAAGTAGTATTCCTTCATTGCTGGATTTTTGTCCGCCTCGGAGATATCGACTGGTGTCCAGCCGTGTCCGTCGATGTAGAAGAAAGCCCAACAGTGGTAGCCTGGGATTTCTCCTTGGCCGCGTTGGTCGGGAAGTGGGAAGCCAATCTCAAACCGAGCTGGCAGTCCGTGCGACCGCGACCATGAGATGAATAGGCTGTGAAAATCGGTGCAGTTGCCAAATCGGCTGTCACAAACCCAATTCACGTCCCCTTGGCCATACCCGGGCCGTGATTTGTCATATTTCACGTGGTCGTCGACGCGATTGTAGAACACCCGACCCAGTGCCAGCGGCTCGGTCGGAAGTTTGACTCCGGTCAACAACTGCAGCGGTCGACCGCTCAGCGGCACCTTGGCATTTGGCGCGAGATACAGTTTGCGTTCGGCTTCGGTCAAAGTCATCGGCTGGCCGGGCCGTTCTCCGGGAAGACCACGAACCTCATGCCTCTCGACACGGAACGATGACTGGCTGGCCACGGTTCCCGATTCGGTCGCGGCGGCTTCAAAGTACGTAATGCGATTTCCAAATACCGGCTCGGTGTTCGTGCGCGGTGTGACCGGGAATTTTCCGGGGAGCACGGTGACGGTCTGATCGTCGTTGGACGGGGGCTCGGGCAACCAGACTTGAACTTTGTCGCCGGTTTTTAGTCCAGAAATGGACACCGCGTAGTCAAGTTGAAACTTCCGCGCACGAGAGACATTCGGGTTGGCCTGAAGTTCGACCGCCAACAATGTGGATAGGTTGGGAATCAAAGCCATCGAAAGAGCAGCCAAGCAAAGCTTCAACAATCTCATCGGTCAAATCCTTGCAGTAGTAGGAAGACAGAATTGTGCCAACCTGGCACGAACGGCTGTAATCTTGAAAGGAGCTGCCGGACGAATCAAGCGCTCATCCACGGACGGCCCGTCCACGCACTTTACTGTCGATAAACCTCGCGCGAAAGCCTCGTCCCGATTGGGTGTGGACGAAGAGTGCGCGAATTACTTCGAGACTGACCAGTGTGCGTACTCGGTTGGGGTGATCTTACCATCGCCGTCTTTGTCGGCGGCGGATGGGTCTTTGGACATGCTCGACCATTCGTCTTTGGTCAACACGCCATCTCCATTTTTGTCCGATTTCTTTACAACATTCTGAAAGAATACCAACTCCCTGGTGGAGAGCTTGGCTTCCGCTGGCGTGGAAGCCGCAGTCGAGGGGGCAGCCGTCGGTGTGGAAGACGCATTTGCCGGCGGTGCAGACGACGGGGGTGTAAGACTCGTGCCAGGAGAGCCAGGAGAAGTTGTGCTGGCCGAACTCTTCGACTGGCTTACCTTACTGGAACTGGAACCGGACGAGCTGCCCCGAGCAACTCCATTATCAGTCGCTTGCAGGCATTCTTTAGCGGTGATCAGTCCGTCGCTATTGAGATCAAACTGCGCAAACTCGCCGGCTGTTGAGTTTGACCAGGACGCCGAGAATTCAGCCATGGCCACCTGGCCATCCGCATTTGCGTCGTTGCGAGCAAACCATTCGGGCAACCCTTTGGGGAGTCGCTCCGTCGGCGTGAGCGCCCGATACGACTTCCGATCCGTGGTTTTGGCAGCGGTTGTGGGAGTGCTTGATTTGGTGTCCGTGGGTCGCTTGGAATAGAAGCTGCTGCCACCTGAATCACGACCTCCGTCACGAACTCTGTCGCGTCCGCCATCACCCCGGTCTCGCTCAGTATCTTCGCGCCGGGATCCAAATCCACCGTCGCCGCCTGGACCGCCTGGACCGCCAAATCCGCCGCCTGGACCGCCGGAGCCGCCCCCAAAACCACCGCTACTCATGCGACCTTGAATGTAAGCGGTGTACTCTTCGCGAGTAATCTTGCCATCTTTGTTAGTGTCGGCGCCAGAGATGTCGGTCCGGGATTTGGCCCATTCATCTTTCTCCAGCATGCCATCTTTGTTAGTGTCGTAACGATCCATCCCGTACCGCACCATCATTTCCATGCGCGGATCGCCTCGACTGGACGTTCCGCTTGGTGGCGCACTGCTTTGGGTGAACGTCGGGAACGACGAGCCTGATGAGCGACTGTTTGATGTCGAGCCCCTCTGGCCGCTGTCGTTCATGCTCCGCTTTGCATACCGCAGGGCGAGCTCCTTTTGAGACAAGCGGCCGTCACGGTTTTGGTCGAAGACAAACGGATCATCACCCCAACGATTCCGGCTGATCTCTTCCTTGTCGAGGTAGCCGTCGCGGTTTTCGTCGTAACGGCGCATGCGGTCCTCCGCTTCACGCAAGTCCGCGTCGGTGACTTTAATAGCTCCTGCGTCATCACGCACGCCGAAAGCGAGTGGCGGCGCGAGTTCATCAAGAACACCGAATCCCGGGACCAACGGTTCCTCGACGGCCTTGGAATTCCCACGGCTCGTCGACGTACTACCGCTGGAACTCGACTCGGGCGGCCTTCCGAATCGGTCGTCGCCGCGCATGCGTTCGAGACCTTTCACTAACTTGTCGATCGGGATTGGCTTGTTCATGTCAATGCCTGGAATGTCGCGCGCGAATCGCTCCACCATGCCCCGCGCCCGGCCGCTGGACTCTTCGGGATCGATCATTCCGTTGTTGTTCTCGTCAAGTCGCCGCAACATGTCCGCGGGATTGAAACCACCTGGCGGCCCCCCAAAGAACGACGGCGGCCCGCCACCGCCAAACCCACCGAAGCCGCCAACACCGCGATCCCCGCCGCGGTCTCCCCCTCGGTCTCCGCCCCGATCTCCACCTCGGTCCCCGCCTCGGTCGCTACCACGATCGCCGCGGCGGTCATCTCCACGATCCTGAGCAATGGTCGCGTTGGCAACGAGACTCAACCCAATAAGCGACATCACTAAGTTCACCATACGCACGGTCAACACACGCTTTCGATGCATCGCAGATGCTCCTGCCGAGGGTACTTCCAGGGCGATTCATGATCCTTTGGACGGTGGCTAGAACCTACGCCGTTTGATTCAACCCGTCATCACCGATTTGGTTCCGCTGACCCTGTCTCCCCATTATGCCCAACTCCGCTGCGACAGTCGATAAGCTAGTTCCCGGCTCCGTTTTATCCCACGGTACGCTTCCGGCGCTCAAATCCCGCGACTTACCCGAGGAAATTCCGGAAGTGGGTCCGTCTAATCCTGTAACTTTGAACTGGAAGCAGATCGACCATGTTTTCAATGATCCATTTCTCTAGCGCTGTCGGCCACCGACCAATGCCGTGCCCCTCTTCATCCGTGTGCAATTCTGGAATTGAAATACTGCGAGGTGAGATAGCTGCTTTTTTTTCCGCTGGCAGCCGCAGGCGAGCGCTGTGGCAGTGTGGTGCGGCGCTCCGCGCCAAAATCCACGACGCGGAGCGGCGTGCCACACTCGAAAGCGCTCGCCTGCGGCTTGCGGTTAAACGAGTCGATTTCGCATGGAAAAAGGAATCATCGCCCGAAGCGGCGGCGCAATCGTGCCGCGAATCCAATGACCGCCAAGCCCAGGATCAGCA
>CAZFLF010000862.1:0-3743 GCA_964519825.1 uncultured Pirellulaceae bacterium
AACCTCCCAACCGCGTGCTGAGATATCTCTACGCCGGTAGCGAACATTGAACCACAAACTGCGCGTGGCCATCGAGCTGTCACTTCCTGGCCGGTGATGTTCCCAACTTAACAGCCGCGCACCACCGCGAGATCACATCTCGGAGGCCGTTCGCGGCTGCGCACGCGGCCCACGATTCTCGCGCCACGCTGATCTGGCCCAGACAAGAACATCAATCCGCTACGTCCTCGCTGCTTATAAACGTCGGAATTCGGCTCGCGCCCAGTGGCCCCTCAGGAAACCCGTGGCCCACGTCCGACAGCCAACCCCACCAGAACTGCCCCGGCCTTCGTTCATTCCCGGGCCGGGAACTAAACTCTTACGCGTTGGTACCCAGGAAGTCTATCAGCTCGTAGGCGCGGCCGAGACCACCCGACTATCATACTTCCGGTAATCGCCGTAGTGACGCGCTTAGCAATTGCAAGCGTACCGAATTCAACAGGACTTCCACCATGCGTCCGCTTCATGTGTTTCTCATGTTGACGTCGATCCCAGCTGCCCTGGCTTGGGCCGAGGATTGGCCGCAGTATCGTGGCCCGCTGCGCAATGACGTCTCCGCTGAGAAGGGATTATTGCGCTCTTGGCCCGGCGGCGGGCCGGCTTTGGCTTGGACGTACACGCAAACGGGAGTCGGCTATTCGGGGCCGGCAATCGTTGGCAACCGGCTGTACACGCTGGGTGGCCGCGGTGAAACCGAGTACCTGATCGCGTTGGATATCGGTGTGACGAAGGACCAGACGGTTGCCGAGGATTGGACAACGGCGATTGGCAAGACTTTTGATTTTCAGGGAAACAAGTGGAACGCCGGTCCCAGCGCGACACCCACCGTCGACGGCGATTCGGTCTATGCGTTGGGAGGACGCGGCGACCTGATTTGCGTTGAGGCCACGAACGGCAAGGAACGCTGGCGCAAGAACCTGTCCACGGAATTGGAAGCTCAGGTCAATCCGATCGGCGGCGGCCCCAAGAATCTGGGATGGGGATTCACTTGGTCGCCTCTGGTCGACGGTGATCGGTTGGTCTGCGTCCCAGGGGGACCGAATGGGACAGTTGCCGCGCTCGATAAGAACACCGGCAAACTGTTGTGGCAGAGCACAGAGGTCACAGACCAGGCCGCCTACACTTCGCCGATGCTGGCCGAAATCGCTGGCGTACGGCAGTACGTCGTCTTGACGAACAAAGGTGTCGTCGGAGTCGATGCGGCAACCGGACGCCTGCTGTGGAACTATTTGCGGGCGCCGGCGTACTCGACGGAAGTCGTCAACTCGCCAATCGTTCACGACTCGCTTGTGTATGTCACCGTTGGTGCCGGGCAAGGTTGCGATCTGATCCGCGTAACTCGGGATGGAGAGTCGTTTCGGGTCGCCGAGGTCTACCGCAACAAGAACATGACGAACCATCACGGTAACGTGCTGCTCATGGACGACCATCTCTTCGGGTATTCCCAGGGAAAGGGTTGGATTTGCCAATCGTTTGTGACCGGAGACATCGTGTGGGGAGACAAGCAGAAGCTCGGTGCTGGGGCGATCACCTACGCCGACGGTCGGCTGTATTGCTACGGAGAGGAGGATGGCACGATGGTATTACTGGCGGCGAGCACGACTGGATGGGAAGAGGCGGGTCGGTTCCAACTTCCGCAACAATCAAAACAGCGCAAGCCGGGTGGCAAGATCTGGACGCCACCGGTTGTCGCCAATGGCAAGCTTTTCCTGCGTGATCAAGAGTTGCTGTTCTGTTTTGACGTGCACTCCAAGTAATCGTACGTGGATTTCGCGGGCCTGTTTTACCTGTGCCTTAGTACGGAGAATTACGCCTTTGTCCGGGACACTTTTGAATGGCGGAACGCCCAGTCCCTTTGTAAACTCCGACTAGCACAACACTGCGTAGAGAATGATTCGACACGATGCACGGCTCCGAAGCCGTGCATTGGGGGAGGGTTCACCGATGCGTCCGAGACACGCGTTAATCGTGGTCGTACTGACCTGTCTCTTGGGCGCCTTTGCGCTGGTCAGGAACAAGAAAAGGGACAAGAAAAGGGGTCAGGAGCATTTTCCGATGGATGCTTTGGTGAAGCGGGATGCGTCACCTGTCATTCCGTCGCGGGGTTCTCCAATGAGATGTTTAGTGACTTCCAGCAACACCGGCTGGGAGTACCGCAGATCGCACCGGCCTTCGGAATAGGTACCGGCAACGTGATCTTCGACGGACCCAATTCCGACGAGGACTTTGGTCTCGAGCAGATTACCCATCTCGCTCAAGATCGCTACAAGTTCCGGACGTCGCCACTGCGAAACGTCGGACTGCAGCCCACCTTTTTCCACAACGGAAGCTTTACGCGTTTGGAGGACGCAGTCAGGCATCATCTCGACGTGGTCCGATCCGTGCAAAACTATGACCCCACACGGGCCGGCGTGGCCGAGGATTTGTCGCTGAGCAGTGCTCCAGTCGCCGCAATTCTGGAAGATCTTGATCCGCTCGTCGCGACACCGCTCGAACTTAGCAAAGCGGAATTTAAGGACCTCATTGAATTTCTCCGCACTGGTCTCCTCGACGAGCGCGCGTCGCCGCAGCGTCTGAAGCACTTGATTCCGCACAAGTTGCCGAGCGGTTTACCCGTTCACAAATTCCAGAAGTAAAGTAAAGAGGTCAGGCGCATATATTGCTGTCTCTATATATGCTCCTGACCCCTTTACCGCGCGCGACAGACATCGTCGGCGAGGTCATCGAGGAGCGATTCTAGATCCTCCCAGAAACGGTTTTCGGAATTCTGCTCCGTACCGTGCACGTCCATTGCGACAGCGGAACGTTGCTTTGATTGTGACGCGGGCGGCTCAGGGGAAGCGAGCGGAAGCGGCGTGGCAAGAACCGCAGATGCGACGTCCCAGCAAGACGATTCATGCGGTCCGGCAGTCTCACCGGCGGACGTCGGCAAAAGCGTCCAGTAAACGTATCCACTGGAGTCTTCCCCCCTCAGCGGCGGAGTTATTCAATGCGTTGATGATCCGCAGTGCGTCATTGGTTGTGCAGAAGCCATCGCCGTTCACATCGTAGTACGGCAGTTGCGAGTCCGCCGGACGCGTACTAGGCAACAGCCCCCCGGCGCCGAGCCACGTAGGATTATTGATCAGGTTGATAACATTCAGCGCGTCGATTGGAACGACGCGACCATCGTGAGTTACATCATTCGGTTTGAGCTGGTTGTGCCACGGACGCGCATTTGCCATGACGCTCAGTACGATGCTTTGCGTTAACGTCAAGACGGGGATGCCGTTGTCTTGTACGCTGATCTCCAGCTGGAATTCACCTCCGTCAGCAAGGCTGGCTGCGTGATCTGGTTTCAATTTCAGCGTGGTCCCCGTGATCTCAAACCGCGAGTCCGTAACCGTGAACACAGGGACTTGATCAGCATCTTGGTCCTCGACAGACAACGTGCCAACGACGAGATCGGAGAGGTTCTCCAACACGGTCTGGTTGGACAGCCGTAGCGCTGCTGGCCGGTCATTCACGTCCCGAACAGCCACCGTGAACGTTTCGGTGACTGACTGCGGCGGCGTACCAGGATCGTGGGCGGTCACTACGATCGTCACTGTCGGCTCCGTCTCGAAATCCAGGAAGTTCGATGGCTTCAGCTGAAGTTGCTGATCGACGACGTCAAACCGCGCGTCATCGATCGTGAACGCATGGGTCTGTCCCGCATCCGGATC
>CAZFLF010000863.1:0-3737 GCA_964519825.1 uncultured Pirellulaceae bacterium
CGTATCCAGTATCCAGCCGACAGGCTGACAGCGTTGCGCACGGCGATGACTGAGATCGGCCACATGAAGAAACTGTCGATTCGAGTTTGGTCGCCCGAGGAACGGGCGACTCGACCCCGACTGGCAATTTGCACGACGTATCGCCCAGAGCCGGCACTGGCGTTACTACGCGCGATCCGCGACGGTCAAATCCGCGCTGAACCAGCGGTTATGATCGGTAGCCGCCCGGCCTGCCACGGCCTTGCCGAGCAGTTCAACATTCCTTGGCACATGGTCGGCGATGACCAGGGGCGCGTCGACGACGAGCAGTTTGTTGCGCTGCTCGACGAGCACCAAGTCGACTACGTGATACTCGCCCGATACATGCGAGTTTTGTCCCCCGCCGCGTGTTGGAAGTTTGCTGGCGGGCGAATCATCAATCTGCACCACGGTCTGCTGCCAAGTTTTCCAGGGCTGCGACCCTACCAGGACGCGTATGCCAGCCGAATGCTTACCTACGGAGCAACCTGTCACTTCATTGTCCCGGATCTGGACGCGGGTAATCAGATCATCTACCAGTCGACCTTCACGGTGCCGCCGGGTGCCAAGCTGGATGAGATCACGCGGCTCGGCCAGGAAGACAACGAACCTCGCTGTCTTGTGGAAGGAGTTCGCCGAGTCGTGAATCGAGAAGTACAACTCCACTTTCACCGCGTGATCGCGTCCAAAGCGGGAATCGCTGCATTGCATGCGCCTTAACAGTCGGCGAAATCGGCATGGAGTGCCCTGTTGCGACCGCCTCGTTGTACTTCACAAGTCTGTATTCTCCGGTCCCCTCGGTGTCCGGATCGTGGCTATGATGGTCACATGAAAACCGACCCAGAGGTCGCGGAGCAGCCCCCCTCGAAGCCGTGCCCAACCGACAGGGCACTTTCCGTGGATGATGCACCTGGAGCCGAGTCGCGTAACTTCATAGCATTAGCTCTCTATCAGATTTTGCTCCGCACCGGTTGGATCTTCAAAACCGAGAGCATCATCATGCCAGCGGTGCTGGACACCCTATCCGGAGCGGGGTGGGTGCGCGGCTGGTTGCCGGTTCTGAATCGATTCGGTTACAGCGTGCCGCCCATGCTGATGGCGCGGCGAATCAAAGTCATGAGGCGCAAGAAATGGTCGCTGTTCGCGACGACCGTTTACATGGCGTTATCGTTTTTCGCAATGGCCGCAATGTTTCTGCTGGATCGCGGCAGATTCGGGACATGGCTCCCCAGCATTTTCCTCCTGCTGTACGGAGTCTTCTTTGTTTCGATCGGCGTGAACCAATTGGCCTTCAACACGCTACAGGGCAAGCTGGTTAAGCCGACTCGCCGCGGGCGCTTGTTGCTTATCTCCAATATGATCGGAGCTGTGACCGCAATTGGCTGCGCGTTGTGGTTGCTGCCGAATTGGTTGGCGACAGACGCTCCACGATTCGACTTGGTGTTTGGGTTTTCTGGAGTATTGTTTGCGGTGTCGTGCATCGCGACCCTGTTCACGGTTGAGAGGCCGGATGATTTCTCCGAGCCTGCCGCGGCCGTCCATCATTACTTCCTGGATGCGCTGCGAGTGCTGCGAATCGACACCGGCTTCCGACGGTTGGCATTCGTCGGCGCCATGTACGGAACGTCGATCATGCTCTTTCCCCACTATCAGAATCTCGGGTTGCAAGGGATGAAGTTGGACTTGTCGAATCTGACGTGGTGGGTCGTCGTGCAGAATATTGGAACCGGGCTATTTAGTGTGGTCGCCGGACCGCTGGCGGATCGTTTCGGGAATCGTCTCGTCTTGCGGATTGGATTGCTGGTGATCGCGGCCGCTCCACTGCTGGCAATGGCTGTTGTCGTGGAAGCAGCGCAAGCGAGTCTGTTCTTCAACCTGGTCTTCTTTTGCGTGGGTGTAACGCCCGTAGTGCTGCGCACGTTTCAGAATTTCGCATTGGAACTGAGCCAACCGCAAGATCATCCGCGTTATCTGAGCACCATTAGCCTGGTGATCGCCGCGCCGATTGTGCTCTCTCCGCTGGCGGGCTGGCTGGTCGACCGATTGGGACATTCGGTGGTGTTCCTGTCGGTTGCCGCCGCAATCCTCTGTGGATGGTTCGGTACATTCGTACTACCTGAGCCACGGCAGCGGATTCGCAACGGCGCCTGAGGTCATCAGTTTGCTCGCCACGGACGACGCATCACGTTAGAGCAGGATTCCGTGTTGAGTGAGCAGTGCGATTACGGCATCGACGCATTCGTTCACCGTGGTGCGATCGGTATGTAGAACCAGATCCGGCGCGACGGGAACTTCATAGGGGGCCGAAACCCCAGGGAACATGGCGATCTCACCGGAGTCAGCCAGCTGGTAATGGCCATCGCTGTCGCGCTGTCGACAGACTTCCAACGGAGCATCGACGTGGACGACTAAAAACCGATCGCGGCCAATCACCTCGCCGGCTTTCTGACGCACGGTCTCATCCGGCGCAACAAAAGCCGCGACGCAGATAATGCCCGCATCGTTAACTAGCTTCGCGACCTCCGCGCTGCGGCGGAGGTTTTCGCTACGTTCGTCCCCGGTGAATCCCAGGTCCTTGCTGATCCCGCGACGCATGTTCTGGCCGTCCAGGACGACGACGGCCCGCTGCTGATCGAATAATCGACGCTCCAACGCGTAAGCCAGCGTCGTCTTGCCGGCGCCGGTCAGTCCCGTCAACAAGATTGTGGCAGGTTTCTGCCCGTAACGGGCTTCACGTTCGGCAGACTCGACATTGCTGAATTGAGAGTGCAGGTGCTCGGTCGAGCTGTCTTCCCAATGGTCGTGTCGGCCATCGGAGGAGGCGCGGTCCAGAATCATACCCGCCGCGACCGTCCCGTTAGTAATCCGGTCGACAAGAATGAACGCGCCGGTGGACCGGTTCCGGCGGTAACTGTCGAAGCAAATGGGTTTGTTCAGCGTGATCGCACAGCGTCCGATCTCGTTCAGCTTCAGCGTCGTGGCCTCTTTGCGATGGAGCGTGTTAATATCCACTTGATAACGCACCGTGTTGACCAAACCGGGAGCGACATTTGTTGTCTGCTTGAACCAGTACGATTTACCTGGTGCGAGAGGCTCTTCCGCCATCCAGACCACCATCGCATCGAATCGTTGATCCACGCGCGGCACGTTGCCTGGCCGCACAATCATGTCACCGCGACTAACGTCGATCTCGTCGTCCAGCGTCAACGTTACGGATTGGGATGCGAAGGCCTCGTCCAGCTCCCCGTCAAACGTCACAATCGACTTCACGCGGCTCGTCTTGCGCGAGGGTAACGCCATGATTTCGTCACCGCGACGGACGATGCCTGAAGCTACGGTCCCGCAGAACCCCCGAAAGTCGAGGTTTGGTCGATTCACGTGCTGAACCGGAAAGCGCAGGTCCTCCAGATTGCGGTCCGACCCGATGTAAACCGTCTCTAATAGATGCATCAGCGGCGAGCCTTGATACCACGGCGTTTTTTCGCTTAAGGAAACGACATTGTCGCCGTGGAGCGCCGACATCGGGATGAAATGGACGTCGGGTAAATCCAGGCGTGCCGCGAAATCCTGATAGTCAGACCGGAACTTGTCGAAGATCTCTTGGCGGAAATCAACCAGATCCATCTTGTTGACGGCAACCACCACGTGCTTAATCCCGAGCAATGAAACGATAAACGAATGGCGTTTCGTTTGGGTCAGCACCCCCTTGCGGGCATCGA
>CAZFLF010000864.1:0-3734 GCA_964519825.1 uncultured Pirellulaceae bacterium
GGGGGAGTTTCAGGCGCAACCAGTCGTTGCATATCGCCCCATGTGCCCCCTTGGCGATTGTAATAATTCGGGAAAACTTTCACCAATTGGCTTAGAGACATCGTGCCGCTCGCGCTCCCCGTCGCGACGTGCCCGCCATGCGCCGGTCCAATGCTATAGGGCCGATCATCGGTGAACGCCTCGACTTGATACTCCAACAGCACCGGCACGAGGTCATTCAGCGGCCAGGTAACCCAATTGCCATCGAGCAATACTCCTCTCGACGAAGTTGTCGGTATTTCAAGCAAGACGACACGGTATTTCCGGGTCCACGCATGCGTGCCAGGCGAGCCATCCAGTTCTTGACTCGCATAGGAAGATTGGGCATGCACCGTCCCATGCCACAAATAGGTCGCTTTCGCAAGCGGCGATGCACTGGCGGCGCCCGTTGGCGTCTGAGCAAAGGCCTGACCGCCGATCATCATGACGATGGAGATCGCGAAAAGAAGTCGCTCAACGATTATCAGCCCAGATCCCGCTGACTGCCGCGCAATCGGAGCACAATTCTCAAGCGTGCGAAAAGTCGCTTCGTTCATGGTCCAAGCTCACCTGGCGCGAATATGCTACACCCTTCGGAATACGTCAGCAAGGTTTTTTTTAGTACCGTCTCCCGAAGCTACGGGGGTAACGCCAGACAGTCTGAGTGTCAGGACGCTTGATAGAGGGATCCTTCAGTTCCAAGCGCCGGCGAGTTACAACATTCACTCTCCGTGAACCTCACCAGCCCTTGATGGAAACCGAACATGTCACCGCAACCGCGCACGTTGCCGTTATTACTTGCCTGCACCATCTTCCGTTCAGTGATCGCCGTCATCGTGCTCGGTATGTTGGCGATACCGGCGGTCGGTCAGGTCCCGGGGACCGCGAAAGTCCCGGCATTTCCGGAACCGCGTGACACGCAGCCAACCCCGGATGGAGTGCCAACAGCGCAAGCTTCGCTCGCCGCCATGCGTCTTCCACCAGGATTTCGCGCGACACTGTTCGCCGGCGAACCTGCGGTCCGCCAGCCAATTGCGCTCGCCACTGACCAGCGCGGTCGACTCTGGGTCGCGGAAAACTACTCCTATGCGGAACGCGAAGTGAACTTTGATGAACAGGCGCGCGACCGGATCGTAGTCTTGGAGGACAAGAATCAAGACGGCCAGTTCGATCAACGCACGGTATTCTGGGACCAGGCGTCCAAGCTGACCAGCGTCGAGATCGGTTTCGGCGGCGTGTGGGCACTGTGCCCGCCGCATCTGCTGTTCCTGCCCGATCGCAACGGCGACGATATCCCGGATGGTCCGGCGGAAGTGATGCTGGATGGCTGGGACGCCGATGCCGTGCGGCACAATATTGCGAACGGACTGCGATGGGGACCGGATGGGTGGTTGTACGGCCGGCACGGGATCCTGGCCACGTCTCAAGTTGGCGCACCCAGTACTCCGCCCGAGCTGCGCACCAAAATCAATTGCGGCATCTGGCGGTTTCATCCGACCCGGCATGAGTTCGAAGTCGTCTGCCAAGGCACAACGAACTCGTGGGGTATGGATTGGGACGAACACGGCCAATTCTTCTTTATCAATACCGTGATCGGGCACTTATGGCATGTCTTCCCCGGAGCACATTTCCAACGCATGTATGGCGAGGACTTGCAACCCAACGTGTACGAACTCATTCCGCAAACCGCTGACCACTTTCATTGGGACACCGCGGAAACATGGTCCGACATCCGCACGAAGGGAGTCACGCCCACCACCGACCAAGCCGGTGGCGGTCACGCCCATTCCGGCTTGCTGATCTATCAAGGAGGCGTTTGGCCGAAGCGGTACCACAACACCGTTTTCACCGTGAACTTTCATGGCCGGCGTCTGAACAATGACCGGCTCGCGCGGCGCGGGGCTGGGTATGTTGCCACGCATGAGCCCGATTTCCTCTCCACATCTGACGCGTGGTTTCGCGGAATCGAGTTGGCGTCCGGCTCAAACGGGGACATCTTCATCGCGGATTGGTCGGACATCGGCGAATGTCATGAAAACGACGGCGTACATCGTTCCTCAGGACGGATTTTCCAAGTCCGGTTCGCTGGTGACGGTGCGGCAAACGAGAACTCCAGGGAAGCTTCTGCCAATCCCGGTTTTAGCCAGGGAATGGATTTGAACCAGGCGACCGATGCGTATCTGGTCGCGGCCCAGATGCAGAAGAACGAATGGCTCGTGCGGCAGGCTCGCCGTGTCTTGCAGGAACGGACGACGCAGGGACGTGACATGAGCCGTGTCCACGCCGAGTTGCGCAAGCGATTCGAGTCGGAAGCGGCTGATACTCGGAAACTGCGCGCCTTATGGGGACTGTATGTGACCGGCGGAGCAACTGACGACTGGCTACACACCCAACTCGAACATCCTTCCGAACATGTTCGATCGTGGTCGGTGCAACTGTTGTGTGATCGTGGCGAGCCGAGCGAGCCAGCACGGCGGTTGTTCAGCGCCTTGGCGGAAAAGGAGTCATCCGGATTGGTGCTGTCGTTCCTGGCGTCGGCGCTACAGCGATTACCTCTGGCGGAACGATTGGCGTTGGCGGGAAAACTAGCCGCACACGCCGAATTCGCCAGCGACCCGGTACTACCGCTGCTCATCTGGTACGGTGTCGAGCCCGCGGTTGCAACGCATCCGACGCTGGCGGTGGAATTGGCCGCTGGGAGCCAAATGCCGAAGCTGCGCGAGTTCATTTCGCGGCGACTCACCACTGAAATCGAGCGCCAACCTGCCGCCGTCGCGCGGTTAATCGTTGCGATCGGTGATGCAACGAATAACGCCCACCGTCGAGATATTTTGCTGGGAATGACCACTGCGCTGCGCGGCTGGCGTAAGGCTCTCCAGCCAGAAGGTTGGCCGGCGATTGCCGAGCAATTGGCCAATAGCGAACAGCCCGACGTCGCACGGTTGGCGCGGGAGCTATCCGTGGTATTCGGAGACGGCCGAGCGCTGGAAGAAGTCCGAAAAATCGCGGAGTCGAGTGGCTCTGACTTGGAGAGCCGTCGTGCCGCCTTGCGCACGTTGGCCGCCGCCAGGGCCGATCGCCTGCCAGAACTACTGCAAAAGCTGCTTGTTGATCGGGATTTGCAACTGGACGCGATCCGCGGGCTGTCCGCTTTCCACGATCCGCGAACGCCGCAACTGCTGATCGAGAAATTCGGCAATCTGCACGGCGCCGGTCAACGCGAAGCGATCAACACACTGGCGTCGCGAGTCACCTATGCCCAAGTTCTGCTGGCCGCGGTAGCGGATGGACGGCTTCCGCGTCAGCATGTCTCATCGTTCCACGTGCGACAAATGACAACGCTTGGCGATGATCGTGTCACGCAAATGATTGCCAAGCTGTGGCCGGAGTTGCGGCAGATGTCGGTGGAAAAGTCCCGGCGGATCGCGGTGCTGCGTGAGCAACTCGCGCCGGATCGAGTTTCGGCCGCTAACTTGCCCCAGGGACGAGCCGTCTATCAGCGTGTCTGCGCGAGTTGTCACGTGCTGTTCGGTCAAGGAGGCAAGGTCGGTCCCGATCTCACCGGCGCGCAACGCTCGAACCTGAACTATTTACTGGAAAACATTGTCGACCCCAGCGCCACCGTCACCGAGAATTTCCGAATGTCGATCGTTATCGTTGCCGATGGCCGAGTAATCAACGGAGTGATCAGCGAAAAGACCGAACGGACGATTACG
>CAZFLF010000865.1:0-3731 GCA_964519825.1 uncultured Pirellulaceae bacterium
CCCGGCTCTTCGGTCTTCTCTGGAATTCCCACCTCAGGCCGGAAACGGCCGCCGCGTTCAAAAATCCGCAAAATGTTGGCGGGCTGCGAGATTTCAAAACGAGGGAGCGGATCGAGAAACAAGACGATTCCTTTGTTGCGCAGGTCGTCGTCCATCTTCTGCTGCTCCGCGCCGCGCCAGACGGTTTGTAATCGCTGTGGCGTCCCGTTCATGCTGTAGCTTTCTCCGAAGCGCGACAATTTGTTGGGAATCGCTCCGTTGTTGTAGAGCGCGGCGCCCCACAACATGCAGCCGTGCGTCATCATGCTCTTGCGGACTTCCAGTACTTCCTTGGCATGACAGCCACCGCAACTGATATGCGCCACCCGCAGGTCGCCTGGATTGACGAATCGTACAAATTCGGGGCTTTCATGATTCAGCAGTGTGTAGGACCGAATCGGGTTGCCGGACGTTGACCACGCGTTCGGAAAAAGCGGTTGGACGTGCGCTCCTGCTTTCGATTCGCAGCCGGCATCTCCGCCATGGCAGTCGATGCAGCCAAGCTTCACCGTTTCCAGGTCGTGCATATCGCCGACCCCGGTGTGGCACTGAACGCAGCTCCAGCTTTTCGCCTGCACGTCGGCGTCGGTCTGGCGGTACAAGTCCGCAGCGCTCGGCTGGTCTTTCGGCAGCGGAAAGGGATCGATGCCGCGCGACTGCGACGCCGCGCTGGACGTGTCGCTAACCCGTTGGACCACGGTCGGTGTTCCAGGCGGCAGCAGATGGCTGGTTTGTCGAACGGCCTGCGCTGGCGCCGCATGTGGCGACTGAGCCATTGCCGCGGACGCGACGCCGAGCGTGACGAGCAACACCGTAGCCGTCACGCTCCGTCGTGACGTGGCTTTGCATCGGAACGTACGCGACTCGCCAGCCGTTGTGCGAGACAATAATCTCTCCGCGATCCGAGCTTCATCACGCGGAGCGTGATGGCTACGGTGCAAAATCATCGAAAGTAAGAACATAAGTCTCTCGCTTTTCATCAATACGTTAGCGCCAAATTAGCGAAGGCAGCCACCAGCGTGTTCACGCCGCCGACCAGCGGATCGTAGAGGTCCCGAAATCCCTGACCGGGCACTAGCGCCGCGATCCCACCGACAAAAATGATGTTGTTATTCAACAGCGGCCTGTGCTCGATCCCTGCACTCAGGTCCACGCCAATGAACGGATCAATATTCGATTGAAAGACGAACTGTTCTAGAACTTCGGTTTGGTCGAACCAGAGGAAGTTGACGTTGGTGATGAGCTTGGTTTTGGGGGTGATGTCGCCGTCGAGTCCAAAGTTCAACAGGTGCAGACCCGGATTCACGAAGTTCGTTTGCCCTTGGAATTTGCTGGATCGCAAATCCGGCACCAGGCTCATGCGGTTTACCAAGTTCACACCCAAGAGCTTGATCTGCTGCCGCTGCCAATAGCTGAATTGGCCACCGGCGAAATTCGGGTTGTCGAAGATCGTATCGAAGCCCTGCCCCTGTGCGTCGAAGATGTTGTCGTCTCCGGACGCGTAGAAATAAGACGAACGAAAGCGGACCCAATCGCGATCGTAGGAGAGTTCCGCAGCCGCCATCTGAGCGTTGATGCTGACCGGCCGGCCTGAAAGCGGGTTGAGTTCGTCCTGGCCGAGCACCCAATAACAAGCGTGACTAATGTTGAAGCGGTTGATGTGACCGTCGCCGGCAATGCCCAGATAGTGGGCACGCACTTCATGCGGTGCGAAGACCCCCACGGGATCTGGGCGCACGAGGAAATTGTTTTTGTCGAACTTGAACGTCGCCTGATCGCGGTTGTAGTGGTAGCTGGCTTGGATCGTGTAGCCCGGCCAGATGAAGTCCTGGCGGTAATAGTTCGCGATCACCGTGTTCTGCTGGCGGTCGTCGAACGTGTTCAGCAAGCTGTTCGTTTCTTTTTCGGTCTGGTCGAAATAGACCACGTTAAACTGGTCGCGATTGGCCAGTCGCGTGCCAAATAACCGCACCGCGCGGTTGGTGTCACTGAAGATGAATCCGCGAAAGTCGCTGGTAAAAAACTGCGAGCCGGCTCGCACCGACATGAAATCGTAGTCGGGGCCAAGATCGGCCAGCTTGCTTTCAACAAACCATTCTTCCAGAGCGTAGTCCTGGCGGGATCGTGAAGTTCCTTTACGCACGTCCGGATTGACGATAGCCAACTCGTCGACAGCCAGTTCGTTGATGTTGAACACGTTGGTCAATTTGATGCGCCAATCGGCCGGCTTGAATGCCGCGTCCCCATGCGAGAGGTCCACCGAAACGAGCAGGTTGTGGTTGTAGAAAACTTGATCTGGATCACCGAAGAACTCGTCGCTTCCCGGGTTGACGGTGCTCTCGAACGGTGACGTCGGAGTCGGAACCTGCCGAGCTTCCGTGAGCTGATCGTCGGTGATCGTCAGGTTGAGGAATGTGTGCTGGCCGATGATCGGGTAATCCCCTTTCAGCACATTCTGTTCATAGGGATTCCTGATGTTCCCCTCGACGTACGGGTAATCGTCCTCGCGCGGGTGCCCTTTCCCGTACCGATCCCAAGGAGGAAAACCAATTCGCCAGCGGTCTTCCAGCGGGATGAAGTCGCTGTTTTCCTGTCCGTCACGCGGCAAGACGCCGGAAGGGCCGGTGTAACCTAAGGGCGCAGCGAAAGGCCACTGGATTAGTTCGTCCGGCGGCTCGACGTAATCGGGGAGCGGAACGAAATCCTCGATAGGTGGCCGCAGCACCGGAGGCCGAATGGTCTCGTCGACCTCGCCGGTCACGTTAGAGTTGGGACCAGCTCGCGGTTCGTCGCTCACCCGAAGCTGGGCGACTGGATTAAAGGGAGTGCGTCTCTGAGATTCTTTTGGCGTTGCCGGCGTTGGTGACACCATTTGCCCGGAAACCGGAGAGACCGAGATCACGACCGACGACATGCACAGCAGAACAATATGTGTGACGACAGCACGTCCGACAAAATGCAGAGATTGGCCGGCCTCGCGGGCGCACCAAGTGCGCACGGAGGATCCCAATCCGGTTCGCCGGCCAACGACGTGCCTCACACAGCTCACTCTCAATCGATTCCATGGGGAATGTAGGCGGACTTTAACGGTTGTATCGACGGTATGAGTTCTGCGGATAAAGCCAAGCGTGCCAAATCTTATGGTCGAAACGTTACCTGTGGGCTGTCCCGGGCTGCTGGTCTTGATCAGACGCAGATTACGGCTCGCATCTTTCCTAGATTCGCCAAATTCTTGATGATTGACAGCATCGGAATTACCATGCACTTGCTGGCAAAACCTCTGTTCCAGCAATCATGCGGGGCGGTCAACGCGCGCCAATTGAAAAGCGTTTGGGACCATGCTCGGGAGGGCGAGGCTCCTGCCGAGCCGCGTCCAGGCGCACGGCTCGGCAGGAGCCTCGCCTCCCAACCCATCAAGGCAAAGAGTTAATGAGTACGGTTGCGTCCGGCAGGTTCCGAAAGCGGCGGTTGTTCGCGAGTTCGCGCCGCGCGCTGAGTCTGGAACGACTGGAGTCTCGCCATCTATTCGCGGCCGACGCGGGTATGCTGGACGCAGCAACCGGTGAGTTTGATCCGGAGAGTTCGCCGTCCAGCGTTTCCAGTCCCAATTCCCGGCACAACGTCGATCGCGCCGAAGATGTCAATGCGGACCTTCACGTGAGTTCGCTGGACGCACTGCTCGTAATCAATCT
>CAZFLF010000866.1:0-3728 GCA_964519825.1 uncultured Pirellulaceae bacterium
AGGTGAGGGAGGCCAGGGGGCGCCCGCCGCTCCAGCAGTCGACTGCTCGTCGGAGAAAATCGCAGAGTACAAAGCCGGTCTATCCGAATGGATTTCGGACATCCGCTTGGCTGGAGGAAATGAGCCCGCGGACCTGCTCCGAGACTACATGGAGGGAGTCGGGGGAACGCGTGAGTTTGGGCCGGATTCGCGGATTGCCCGAGACATCCTGGAAAGCAACACCGGGAATGATCGTTCCTTCCATAACGTGAACAGCGTCGCGAGATTCCAGGCGCGACAGGAAGTCATTCGACAACTGCTTGGCGGGGCATCGTCGGTCGGCGGTTTTCAGATCGAAGGCCTTCCGTTTCTCTCGTTCTACGACGGGACTGGTCACAGCACGGCCATTGGCGGTATTGTGGAGACGATCCAGATTCTGGCAACGAATCGCGACTTCTTTCGGTTGCAACTGACATTCGGTGGCACTCAAGGTCTGACGGTCAGAGTCAAGAACATTGACGTCAAGTTCGTAGATGGCCCGAATGGATCGAAGCTCGCCGCCTACCGAGCGGATGTGGAGTATGTGATCAGTGACCGATATGAATTTGACAACGATGACGCATCTCTCGGGGGGGCGGATGGACTCGGAAATCGGTTGCTGCGCTGTGGAGTTGCGAAAACCATCCTCACGAGCGCAACGGTCGTGACAACGATTAATGGCAACGTGAATCTTACGACGAAAACTCCCTCCCCACTTCCCAAGCCGCCGCAGGTGGATCCTGCAATCTTTAAGAATGTAAAAATCGTAGGGTCGTTCGACCCGAACGATAAAGTAGGTCCGCAAGGGGGCGGGTCCCAACACTACGTGCCCCCGCAATTGCCCTTGCAGTACACCGTGTACTTCGAAAACGATCCGACATTTGCCTCAGCCCCCGCCCAACGAGTGGTCATTACGGATTCGCTGGATGCCGACCTGGACTGGTCTTCGTTTTCGCTCGGCGAATTCACTTTCGGCAACTTACGTATTTCGGCCCCCAGCGGATTGCGACATTACTCGACGCATGTTGATACCACCAATCCCGACGGATCACCTCTCCGTGTCAATATCGAGGGGGGAATTGATCTGGATTCGGGCATCGCGACCTGGGTATTCGATTCGATCGATCCGAGCACCGGGATCGCACCGCTCGATCCATTCGCGGGCTTTCTTCCAGTCGACGATAGTACCGGTCGAGGCGAGGGGCACGTGACTTATCAAATCAATCCGCTCAAGACGCTTTCATCAGGTGTTGAAATAACGAATCGGGCCGATATTGTGTTCGACTCGAATGCTGCAATTCTAACCCCGACGACAGTCCATACCATCGACGCCGGAACTCCGGCCAGCACCGTCGGACCGCTGCCCGCGACCGTGGGAACGAAGTTCAACGTGAATTGGTCGGGCAGCGACGACGCTCTGGGCTCGGGAATCGCCACGTACGATGTGTTCGTTTCCGATAACAGCGGACCATTCACGCTTTTCAAGGATGATATCGCCGAAGCGTCCGCTGAGTTCACGGGTGTCGAGGGGCATACTTATCGCTTCTATTCCGTCGCGACTGACAACGTCGGGCACTCAGAGGTCGCTCCGATCGCACCCGACACCGAAACAACTGTCGTGGATAAGCCTTGGCAAAACAGTGGTAACAACCGCGATGTGACGAACGACGGAAACATCGTGCCGATCGACGCGCTTGTCGTGATCAATGAGATTAACGGTCGGAGATTCAGCCATCCAATAACAGGATTGTTGGGCGAGCGCGCAGCGGACGCCACGTTTTTCTACGACGTCAATGGCGACGGATTCTGCACGCCCGGCGATGCACTGATCGTGATCAACTTCATTAATGCCAACGCGGGTGAAGGCGAGTCGGCTGCCGAGTTGCTCTACGCCATTGTATTTCCGCCCGCGATTTCGGTCGCTGCCCCCGACATGGATCGGGCCGCGATCATACGCAAGACCGATTTAGAATCGTGCCTGGTCCCGGCAGAGATCGCGGCGCGCGAAACGCTGTTCGCCGATGAAGCGAGCAATTGGACCCCATTGGAATTCGAGGAGCTGCCGGCGGTGTCTGAATTGCTCGCTGATCAACTCTGAGCGAATTATATCCATGGGAGTGTGGTGCTCAGCGTGTGCCACTTCCCTCGGAAATCGCGAAGCGATGCTGCTTGACGTCGTGCTGAAGAATTCCCCACCGCTTGCCCAGATTTAATGCGGCGGGGCCGCGACTCTCAACTCCTTTTCTTCGGATTCGTTGGTGATCTCACGGTTATACCGATGAACACGTTGAGTTCTTATGTTCAGTTGTGGACTCGGTGAAACCGCAACTCACGTCTTGTGCACGCTAACTACAATCCGCAACGTGCCTTAACACAACGGATTCGCGAACATTGTGCTGGCTATCGTTCGACTGCGAGACACGGGGTGCCCATCATACTGGGAGGATCGCAGTGGTTGGCCACATTCCAGATTGCTGTGGTGAAAACTTCACCTTGCGGCACCTCAAGTGCATTAATGCACACGGTCATGGCGGTGCCTGGCTGATTGCGTTCGACACGTCGAATGGACGTGGCGAGTTTACGACGACGGAAAACTGGAAAAAAATGGACGTTTCTCCTTGCCAATGGATCAGGCTACAAGCCGTCATTAAAGGCAAAATATTCGATTTAACCGGAGATCCGGTAACTTGTTGACAATGTATTTTGGCCTAATTAGTATTGCCATTCAAATCCATTTTGTCGGTGCACTCTCCTCATAGAGTTGTGGCTCTTTTGGAGTCGTCTCTGAATCTCTGCCAATGATTGTGGGCAGCGTCGTGGTCAATTTTCCCTTGTTTGTTCCAGGCACTTCATCGGCATCTATTCGCGTCAAGTCTTCAGGCTTCCGGATTAGCGAAAGAAGCCAGGCTATGCCTAAGTTTTCGCAGCAGTCGCCAAGCAAACCCGGCACAAACACCGAATTTTCTGTCGGTGATATCGGGTTCGCAGACATGGTGTCGTGGGGTATCGACCCTTGTCGGTTCCTGCCTGCATGGTTACCTAATTTGATGGATGGCCAACCATGGAGAGTTCCCCTGGTATTAGAAAGTCGCGTAACCGTGAAGCGCTCGTTGGCGATCCGTCAGCCTCATACCAGCCAGATATTGAGCCGGAAGTTAGCGCCCCACCGGAGTCATTCCGACGGGATGAGGGGGCAGTGGCATCTTTCGGTAAGTCTCTGATTCAGCCGCTTCTTTCCACGGATGCGATGGCTGGGTTGACATCGGTGGTTCCCGGCCTCCAAGAATCGCATGAGTCGGAAAACGTTATTCCCCTGCCTTCACGGTCGCTGAGTTTCTCGCGTATCAGGCAGGTTGTGCTGACCTCGGCCCCGTTGATCGTGGCTGACTTGTTGGCATTGATGGCCTGTTTTCTGGTGGCCTGGATAATGGCGTCGGTGATAACCGGGAGGAACTATCCAGTCGGTTTTATCAACAACGTGACAGCCGTCTGTCTGATGCACTTAGTGGTCGGCAGCTTTTTGGGATTGTTTCCGGCTTCCGGCGCCAATCCAGTCTCCGAACTCCGTCATCAGTTGACATCGATGGGGATCTCATTTGTCTTGCTGATTGCATTGAACGGCCTCGTCGGAGTGGTCTCAAGACAAGAAGTCCTAACGATTCTCCTAGCGATTGTACCGGTTGCGTTTGTCGCTCCGGTCGCTCGGTTTT
>CAZFLF010000867.1:0-3722 GCA_964519825.1 uncultured Pirellulaceae bacterium
CCGAAGCTGGTATTCGAGGACAAATACCGCCACCTTGGGTTTTGGCAAACCGCCGACGACCACGCGGTCTGGATGATGCAAGTGCCGAAGGCGGGTAAGTACCAAGTGAAACTCGACTATGCCTGCGACGACAGCGCCGCGGGGGACCGGTTCGTTATCGCGATCGGCGATCAAACCGTGGGTGGCGTCGTCACGGGGACTGGTTCCTGGGATCGCTATCGCAGCCAAACTGTCGGGACCGTTCAGCTCCCGGCCGGCTATGCGGAACTCATCATGCAGTCGGATGGTCCTGTCCGCTCGGCGCTGATCGACCTGCGCCAGATCGTATTGGAGCCGCAGTAACGTGGCCGAGTCTCTCCGAGACTCGTGCCCAGCATGGCGAAACCGCTTCAATCTGTTGTGTTGCGGAGTGGGTGATTGCCGCCTGCCGTCCTCGAATCGATGGAATTTGCGTGGCGCCGGGGTGCGCGTCTCGGAGAGACGCGACCACGTGACCGAGTCTCTCCGAGACTCGTGACCAAGTGCTCGGATCGGCTCCGGCGAAGAGTCGGGGTCCGCGTTTTGCAGAGACGTGACCGCGATGTATCCAGGAAGACAACGTGGGAAGGACTTAGGTATCAACCGGCGAAGTCTCTTCCGGACCGAACTGCACATCCTCATAAATCTCGGATAGTGGCATGACGCAATCAAGCGTTGCGAGTTCGAGCTCCGTCTCCAGGCCCTTGTAAACGGTCAGCAACCATGCGCCGTCCTCCTGACGCACAAAACGCTCGACCTGTGGCTCATCTTGTGACACGAGGATGTACTCGCGAAGCGGCTCAAGTTGACGGTAGAGATCGAATTTCTTGCCGCGATCGTAACGTTCCGTCGACTGCGAAAGCACTTCCAAGATCACACGGGGATTCACGATCGCGTCGCGGTCCTGCGCGTCGAGTTGCAATTCGCCACAGACAACGGAGACGTCGGGATAGGTCGAAAGACCATTCGTGGGAATGCGCATCCGCTGGTCGCTGTTGTAGGGCCGGCAGGGGGTGCCTCGCAGCCGTCCGCGCAGGCTAGTTGCCAGATTGATGCTGATGGTATTGTGTCGCGGCGAACCGCCGGACATCGCAAAAACCTGTCCCCGATAGAATTCGCTCTTGTACGGAGCGACTCGTTCCAGGGCCAAGTATTGTTCGAGGGTGTAAATTTGTTTGGGGACTGCCGACATGGACCACCTCCACAGTGTGCCAGGTGCGATTATGGAGCAAGCTCGAACGCTGGCCAATAGTCGACAGCGCATTCGATCGAAGGTTTCCTGCTGCGGTATCTGACGCGTCTTCAAACAAGTGCCCATCGACTTGGCTGAGTCTCTCTGAGAATAATGCCCGTTTGCTCCGATCGGCCGAGGCGCGCTATCTGGGTCCGCGTCTCGGAGAGACGCGACCACGGGGCTGCGGCCCAGCCGTGCCAGAAAGTAGTAAAGTTTTTTGGGGCATTGGTCCAATTTCGTTCCAGTGCCACCGAATAGGTCTCAGCGTTGCCCCGTGACGGGCGATTGGTCGGAGAATTGGCGGCAAGGAGCGAAGATCATGTTTGGAAAATCGGAATGGTTTCGACCGAAATTGGTCGGTTGGGGCTTGCACCCCGTGGCTTGGCAAGGTTGGGCGTATTCATTGGCTTGGATTGGAGTTATCGCGGCGCCGTTCGTGGCGTTGGTAAGCCGACACCAGGCCCCGGAGGCGTTGGTCTGGCTGACTGCCTCGCTGAGTGCTCTGGGGTGGGACGTGCGCGGACTCCGGCGTGAGTTGCGGCAAGGTAACGACCCCGTGCTGTACATCGGCGAAGACGGCACTTGCGAGCAGCTCCTCGCACGCCAATGCCAGCGTCAGGCCGGGAAGTGAGCCAGCACGCGATTGGCCAGGCTTGTCGTTTCCGCATCGTCGTTATCCCACAAATCGGATAGTGTGCGGTGAATGCGACGTGCAGCGGACCGCAAATAGTATCGGCCCGTCGCCAGGTTGTATCGCAACTCGTCGTCCGATTCTCCGTGGCTATCGGTCAATGTCGCGTCCAGCCGGTTCAGCACGCAGGCACTGACATACAGTTCGGTCGCCGCATCGGCAACGCGGCCGAGTTGGTATTGCCGCTCCAGAATCGCTTGCTGATACGTTCGCAACAGGCGTTCCACTTGTGCGCCGAAGGATGCGACGAGGCGGGCCAAAGTCGCTGCATCTGGTTCCAGCTCCGCATTACGGGTTTCGACGAGTGGCGAGACGAAGAGGGAACTCAATTTGCGCCCTGCGAAACTCGTGAGTAGCGTGAAATTGCCAAACGGCATCTGAATGGCCCGCAGGACCACTTCCAATTCCAGGCCCACGTCGCGCATGCCAACCAGCGCGGAGAAGACTCGCAGCACGTCATTGGCTCCTTCGCCGATCATGTTGATCCGCGCGTCGCGCAGCATCCGCTCATACGGTTCATCGGTGAAATAGGCTTTTCCGCCGAAGATTTGGAACGTGTCGTTAATGATCCGCCACAGCGTATCGGTGGAAAAGACTTTCAGCATGGCGGTTTCGAGCATGAAGTCTTGTGCGCCTTCGTCAATTAACGCGGCGGTCTGATACGTGCAAGCCTCCATGGCAAACGTGCCGGCCTGCATGTACGCCAGCTTGTCTTTGACCAATTCGAAAGAGCCGAGCGTTTCGCCGAATTGCACGCGAGTGTTGGCATGTCGTGTCGCGCGTGCGACGCAGAATTTCGCAGCACCGGTGCAACTCGCGCCAAACGTGGTTCGGCCAAAATCAAGCACAGTCAGTGCGACCTTCAAACCCTTGCCAAGTTCGCCCAGGACGTTCTCTCGCGGGACGAACATGTCACGAAATGCCAGGCGACTGGTCGCCGTACCCCGCACGCCGCACTTGTCCATGCGCCGTTCGATGACTTGAAAGCCAGGCATATCCGGTGTTACGAGGAAGGCGGTGATTTTGGACTCGCGGCCATCGGCGGAGGGGGTGCGAGCCATCACCGTCAGTACTTGGGCAATGCCGCCGTTGGTGATCCAGCGCTTCTCGCCGTTGATTTTGAACCCTTTTCCATCGGGTGTTGGCGTGGCGGTCGACTGAACGTTGCCGGCGTCGGAACCGGCCTCCGGTTCGGTCAACGCGAACGCACTGATCCACTCGCCAGTTGCCAGTTTGGGAAGCCACCGCAGTTGTTGCTCGGGTGTGCCGAACAACACGAGTGCGCGTGGGCCAATGGAATGATGGGCGTTGACGAATAGTGCCGTGCTGGCACAATGCCCACCCAAGACTTCCAGAATCCGGCAATACGCAGTTTGTCCCATCCCTCGTCCGCCACAGCTGGTCGGCAGACACGCGCCGAGCACGCCGAGCTGGCCCAGTCCGCGAACGACCTGCTGCGGAATCTCAGCCTGCCGATCGATTGCAACCGGATCGATCTGCTCCCGGCAGAATCGTTGCAGTTGCGATGCGAGTTCGACGGTTGCCTGGTCTGCATGCAACGGATAGGCGGGGAGTTTGCCGACGAATTCGCCGAAGAACAGGCCTTTCGACAACCCTACTCGGTTCAGCCGGTCTCCCAAAATCTCCTCGGCCTCGGCGACTTGTCGGTCACGATTCGGTCCAGCCATGTCTTCCTCCCAGTTGCCGGTGTGCGGGGCACAAATTACTTACTGCCGCGTCCAATGATACGGTTCTCAAGCAAATCCTCCGAATACCGTT
>CAZFLF010000868.1:0-3709 GCA_964519825.1 uncultured Pirellulaceae bacterium
CGTAAGGCGGCAGAACCTTGAGCAATGGCTGGCCGTTCAGGCGAAGTAATGTCTCTTCGGCGTCGTGGGCGAGCGTGCGGATGAAGTGCTTGACGTGCTCATCCTCCAGGTCGAGGTCAATGGACTTCACGATTGGGTTCCTTGTTTGCATAAGGTAGGACTAAGGGTAAATGTCAGGGGAACACAACACCCCTTCTGGAGTCTAGGGGCAAGTTGGAACAATCGTCAACCGAATTCGTGCACCATGAGCATTGCGTGTGGAAAAGAAAGCCACCGGCAGAACCGGTGGTGGGGGAGGCGAGCCGCGGCTGTGGTGTGCGAAGAGTTCGTGGCTACCATTCAGCGAGGCTGTCCGTGATCAAGGAAAAAACCCAGACAGCCAACTTGTTGCCACAACCTGGGAAGGATAGGTGGCCCGTTATCGATTGTTGCGACCCAGAAATTGCCGCAGTTCGCCGCAGCGGATGCAATCCACGAATTCAAACCGATCCGGCAAGTCTCTCGCCCCCAAACCGAAAACCATTTTTCGCGCGTATCGGCAAATGCGACTTCCCACCTTCCTCAGCTTATCTCAATAACTTGACTGTCTGATTTCTCCCTCGGCGAATCGCTGTGGAAACGGACCTTACTTCGTTGACAACTTAACGACGATCGAATGTATTACCCATATCGCCGAGTCACGATTTCGAAAAACAAGCGATGGAAGGATTTAAATGGCGATCGCCACCAATACGGGCAGCATTATCACCTCACCGCAAACGACTAGTGATAAGCAAGTCGAGCTTTATTCGAATCGGAAACTGCGCGTGCCGGTCGTGTTGGTAATTCTGTATTGGGTGATGTTCCTGATATTTGGAACGCTCGACTTGCCCATGTTCACGCGATTCCTGGCCCGCGCTGGGACTTTTTTACTGCTATTGCTGGCCGGATTCTCGATTTGGTGGTTGGTGCGTGGTCCGATTCGTCTCTCGTATCGATTCCTGGTCCTCGGGTGGGCTGTTGTCAGCGGAGTTATCACTACGGTGTTGATGCACCGCACAGTGTTGCCTCCCTCGATTTACATCTTGGTTCTCCCGTGGCTTTTCACGGCTTGGACCATTTGGTTGTTCCTGTCACGGCATTCCAGTGAGCGCGCGCGGCTGCTCGGCATGCTGATAATTCCCGTGCTGTTTTGGGCCCCAGGAGCACTCGTTCGAATGGAAGGACTGAGGGGGGACGGTTCAGCTGATTTGCATTGGCGCTGGAATCCATCGGCCGAACAGCAGTTGGCTCAACGAAGCGCGGCCAACAGTGCCAACAGCGAGATTGGAGCGAGTCAGGAACCAGTGATTGCCAGCGCAGACGACTGGACCGACTTTCGCGGGCCTTTGCGCGACGCCACGGTCCCGAGCGTAAAGATTGGCACCGATTGGAAAACGAATCCGCCGCAACTTGTCTGGCGAACTCAAGTCGGGCCGGCCTGGTCGTCCATGCTGATAGTGGGTGATCGGTTGTTTACGCAGGAGCAGCGTGGCGAAATTGAAGTCGTATCCTGCTTTGATGCCAACACAGGCAGGCAGTTGTGGGTCCACGACGATCCCGGCCGCTTTGAAGAAAACCTGGGTGGCATCGGACCCAGAGCGACGCCAACTTTTGCCAATGGTCGAATTTATGCTTTGGGTGCGGCAGGGCGACTAAATTGTCTCGATGCGGCCCGCGGATCGGACGTTTGGTCCCGAGACATCATTGCCGACGCGTCCGCTCGAGCGCCCGTGTGGGGGTTTTCGGGATCGCCGCTGGTGGTGGATAACCTCGTTATCGTGTTTGCCGGAGGCGAGAGCCAAAAGGCACTCCTGGCCTACGATGAATCGTCTGGGAATATTGCCTGGACCGCAGTCGCAGGCACCGATAGCTATGTTTCGCCACAAATAGCCGAGTTCGATGGCCATCGGCAAGTACTATTTGTCGGTGATAAGCAGTTGAGCGCCTACGAGCCTTCCTCGGGTAAAGTCCTTTGGACATATAACAATCCGACCTACGGACGGCCTGTGGTGCAGCCTCGCTTGATCGGTGATTCTCAACTCCTCGTCTCGTTTGTGCCGGACGGAGGCATCGCACGGATCAAAGTGGCGCACAAGGGTGAGAATTGGACCGTCACAGAGTCTTGGGTCTCTCGCGACCTCAAACCCGACTTCAGTGACTTCGTGCATCACGACGGTTACATTTATGGCTTTGATGGCAACATCTTTTGCTGCGTGAATCTCGAAACCGGAAAACGGCAGTGGAAAAAAGGCCGGTACGGAGCTGGCCAGGTTATTCTGCTACCAGATCAGCAGCTATTGCTGGTAATCACGGAAAAGGGTGAGCTCGTTCTGGTCGCAGCCGACCCAAAAGCACACAACGAGCTCGCCCGTTTCCAGGCGATCAGCGGCAAGACCTGGAACCATCCTGTCATTTCCCACGGTAAGCTTTTTGTGCGCAATGCCGAGGAGATGGCTTGTTTCGACATAAATTAATCCGTGTGATCCGTGCAATCCGCGGTTCGATTAATTAGACAGCCGAGAAAACCGAATCGTGAAGCGTGCCGGTGCTGTCGGAGAATGAGTTTTCCTCGATCTTCATCGACCGCAGGATGCTCAGGTAGACATTCGCCATCGGCGTGCTCGGCTTGTGCCAGTGGGTGCCGTGTTTCAATCCCATGTTTGCTCCGCCTGCGATCAGGGTCGGAAGGTTGGTAGGGTTGTGAGTGGTGCTGGCTCCGCTGCCGAACAGCATGATCGTGTTGTCGAGCACGCTGCCGTTGTTATCTTTGTATTCTTCCAGGCGGCTCATGAAGTACGCCAGTTGCTCGCTGAGGAACAGGTCGTACTTGGCGAAGGCCAATTGGCCGTCCTTGTCCTCGGCGTGCGATAGGTTGTGGTGAGTCCGGCCCAAGCCCAGCTTCAGCGGAAACGTGTCGCTGATCCCCATGCCGTCTTCACGATTGAGCATGAAGGCGACCGAGCGTGTGATGTCCGCGTCGAACGCGAGCGCGATCAGGTCGAACATATTGCGGTAGTACTCGCGTGGCTCACCCTCCGAAGTCGCGTCCAGGTTGAGATGCGAGTAATCCTGCACCTTCAGCGGGATATCGATCCACTTTTCCGAGGCGGTCAACCGGGCCTCGATCTCGTCCAGCGACGTGAGATACTGATCCATCTTCTCGCGATCGGATTGGCCCAACTGCTTGTTGAGTGACTTGGCGCTTTCGAGCACGGCGTCCACCAGTTTGATGCGTTTCTGGAGTTGCTCGCGCTGCGAGGCAAGCGACGCCCGGTCCCCTCGAAACAAGCGATCGAACACTCGTCGCGGGTTGTTCTCGGCGGGGATCGGCTTCCCTTCCAGGTTGTAGGAGATTGTTCCCGTACGCGACAAGAAGCCGACGCCGGCATCGATCGACAACACCAACGACGGTTGCCGGCAGAACTGCTTGGTGTGCAAGGCCACAACTTGATCGAGCGCCACTGAGTTGAACATGCCCGGCTTCGGGTTGTGCAGCGGAGCCCCAGTTAGCCACATGTCCGAGCACATGTGCGGGTCGGCCTTGGTCCCATTCGGATGATGCAGGCCACTCAGAAAGCTGAGCTTGTCTCGGAAGGCCTGCAGCGGCTCGGTCGATTTGCCAAACTCGAACGCGCGTCCTTCGGTCTTGGGGAACCAGCTCCACTCGTCGATTCCATGTTTCGCATTC
>CAZFLF010000869.1:0-3708 GCA_964519825.1 uncultured Pirellulaceae bacterium
TTTATGAAGGACGGCGGCGGTTCCCGATTGTCGTGCGGATTCCGGAACCGTGGCGGAAGAGCACGGCCTTGCTGGAGCAGTTGCCGGTCTCTCAGGCCGGAGGCAAGCCAATCCCGCTCAAGGAATTGGCCGACATCACGGTGGAGGAAACGCCGCCGTCAGTCGAGCACGAGTCGGGACGGCGACGCACTTATGTGCAATGCAACGTACGTGGCGTCGACGTGGCCAGCTTCGTCTTCAGCGCGCAGCGGGCCGTCGCGGCTAAAGTCAAATTGCCGGCCGGCTATGAGCTGCGGTGGGGTGGGGACTTCGAGAACCTGCAGACCGCCAGTCAGCGGTTGATGATCATCACGCCGGTCGTGCTGCTGGTGATCTTTCTGCTGCTCCACACGTCTCTCAAGTCGATGCGGCTCGCGTTGTTGATTTTCCTGGCCGTGCCAATGGCCGCTTCCGGAGGAGTCTTTGCGCTGACGTTGCGCGGCATGCCGTTCAGCATTTCGGCCGGCGTGGGCTTCATCGCACTCTTCGGCGTGGCAGTACTCAATGGACTCGTCTGGGTCAGCTCCGCGGAAGACTTGCGAAAGACCGGTATGGACCCGCGCGACGCCAGCCGCGAAGCAGCTCGCGCGCGTCTGCGTCCCGTGCTCATGACCGCGCTGGTCGCCAGTTTGGGCTTCTTGCCGATGGCCCTCTCGACTAGCGACGGAGCCGAAATGCAGAAACCCCTAGCGACCGTCGTGATCGGCGGACTGATCACATCCACGTTGCTCACGTCGCTGGTCGTCCCTGCGATCTATCCCTGGTTTGTCAAACGCCGTCTGGCGAGTGAGTGAGTTCCGCCGTGGGGAACGGACGCCGAAGCCGGCATTTGAATGTCGGAAGCTTAGGAACACGGCCGAAATAACTTCCCGATTTCGGTGGGAATATTAACGTGACGTTTGAGTTTTGAGGGCTTGGTGTTGGTGATTAACTCGTCCCCAGGGCGGCGCTTCACGGCTGTCGCCGTTCCGCTCTGCCCTGGGCTGACATGTGGCTGGCCCTTCGGGCCGAACCGCAAGAGCACAACTTCAAAAAAGCGTGAGCGAGGGCAACCGATCTGACGCATCTGGTTTTTGTGGAACAGGGAACTTGTTTCGTGCCCGTTCCTTAGCAGCAGGTAAGCGGCGGCTCATGCCGTGACCTCGAGCCGTTAGCATGCTCACGCACCGTATTTTCCCAGTCGTCCGGCGTTGGCGAGCGCTAAGGTCATCAGGTGCTTGGCTTCGAAATGCCCGAGGCCGCCGCGAATGCAGGCACTCTCATTGAAGGCGGTATTGCCGTCGGGACGGCAGCAATTAGAAACAAGCAACGTCGGCACCGGATGCCAGCTGTGGCTCTTCAGAAAACTCGGCGTGCTGTGGTCGCCAGTGACGATCAGCACGTTCGGCTGCAAAGCCTCGATCCGCGGCATGATCGCGTCGAGTTCCTCGATCCTCTTCACCTTCGCATCGAAGTTGCCGTCTTCGCCAGTGCTGTCGGTGTATTTGAAATGCAGGAAGAAAAAGTCGTAGTCCTTCCAGTGTTGTGTCAGGAGATCGATTTGTTCGGTCAGCGTCTGGGCTTTGCCAACCAGCGTCATGCCGACCAACCGCGCCAGCCCTTTGTACATCGGATAGACCGCGATCGCGGCAGCCTTGAGCCCATACACTTGCTCGTACGATGGCAGGTCCGGTTTTCCCGCGAAACCGCGCATCGTGTGGAAGTTGGCTTTAGGATGCGAAGAGAGAATCTTTTTGGCTTGCTTGAGGAACTCCTTCGCCACCTCGACGGTCTTGCGGCTGGCCGGATCCTCGGTCGTCGGATCGAGCGGCGGCACGCCTGTCGCCTGCGGATCGGTATCGCGAACCTTCGCTCCCAGACCCTGGCCGCGGAATACAACGACGAAGCGATGTTCCTTCACCGGCTCGACGAAAATCTCAATCCCGGGGATTTTGATCTGCCGCAGGCTGACCGCCAGCGGCGCGCTCTCTTCGGAAGCGATGCGACCGGCGCGGCGATCGGCGATGCGGCCTTGCGCATCGAGTGTGCAAAAGTTGCAGCGAATCGCGACGTCACCGGGTTGAATTTCAAAACCAATCCCAGTCGCCTCCAACGCGCCGCGTCCGATGACGTATTTCAACGGGTCGTAACCGAATAGGCCAAGGTGGCCGGGGCCGCTGCCGGGGCTAATGCCGGGCAAGACGGGAATGCTGGCCCCTTGAATACCCCGTTGTGCCAGACGATCGAGATTCGGCGTGCGGGCGGCCTCCAGTTCAGTCTTGCCCCCCGTTTGCATGGGCAAGCCACCAAGCCCATCCGCGACCATCATGACGATTTTGGAATTGTTCTTTTCATGCAGTTCGCGCGTCAAATCGTGGATATCCATCCTGGTGCTCCTAGGCGTGACTGAACGTATGTTACGCCAGTATGTCCCGGATCACGGTTCCATGGATATCCGTCAGCCGGAAGTCGCGACCTTGAAAACGGTACGTAAGCCGCTCGTGGTTCACACCGAGACAGTGCAGGAGAGTCGCATTGAGATCATGCACGTGGACCGGTTTGTCGACGATGTTGTAGCTGAAGTCGTCGGTCTCTCCGTGGACGATACCCCCCTTCACGCCTCCGCCGGCTAGCCACATCGTAAAGTTGAGCGGATGGTGGTCACGCCCATAATTGTCTTTCGTGAGTGTCCCTTGGCTGTAGACCGTGCGGCCGAATTCGCCACCCCAAATCACCAGCGTGTCTTCCAACATCCCGCGCTGCTTGAGGTCCTTGATGAGTGCTGCGGAAGCTCGATCCGCGTACGGGGCAAGCTGCTTGATGTTGCCCGGCAGACCGCCGTGGTGATCCCAGCCGCGGAGAAATACCTGGACAAATCGCACTCCCCGCTCTGCCAACCGCCGCGCGAGCAAACAGTTATAGGCGAAGGTTCCCGGCTCCTTGGCCTCGGGGCCGTACAGGTCCAGCACACTTTGCGGTTCGCGCGAAATGTCCGTCAGTTCGGGCACCGAAGTCTGCATGCGGAACGCCATTTCATATTGTGCAATCCGCGTCGCAATTTCGGGATCTCCCTGGGCCTCAAGCCGCTGTTGATTGAGCGAGGCCAAGCCATCCAGCATGCGACGGCGAACATCGGGCGTGACGCCGGGTGGGTTCGACAAATACAACACGGGATCGCCTTGTGAACGGAGCGCGACTCCCTGATGTTTCGTGGGCAAGAAGCCCGCCCCCCACAAGCGCGAGAACAAAGCCTGTGACTGCGATCCCGATGCCAATTTCGAATGGAGCACGACAAATGCCGGCAGATCTTGATTCGGACTGCCAATACCGTAGGAGAGCCAGGCACCGTTGCTGGGGCGACCGGGCAACTCGCTACCGGTTTGAATGAACGTGATCGCCGGGTCATGATTGATGGCATCGGTGTGAATGGACTTCACGATACACAGATCGTCGGCAATGGCGCCGAGGTTCGGCAGTAGTTCGCTGAACCATGCGCCATGCCGGCCGTGCTGTTGAAACTTGAACACCGACGGCGCGACTGCCAACCGCGCTTGGCCCGACGTCATCGTCGTGATGCGCTGGCCTTTGCGTACCGATTCCGGCAGATCCTTGTCGAAAAACTCGGACAGTTTCGGTTTGTAGTCGTACAAGTCAAGCTGCGACGGGCCGTCCGCCATGAACAGCCAAATG
>CAZFLF010000870.1:0-3702 GCA_964519825.1 uncultured Pirellulaceae bacterium
GCCAATCCGATCGCATTTGGACCCGTTCCACGAACATTTCGCTCAACGTGCGCAGTGCCTCGGGCAAGGAATTTGTGCGTTCGCCCCAACGGAGCAGCGGCACCGACGAGACGGGCAGACAACCGGAGACTTCGACCAAATCTGCCAAGCTGCGTCCACTGGCGACTTGATCGGCCAGCCAGCGTCCCGACTGGCGCAGGTCGGCTTTGGCTGTTCCGTCGGCTGCTAGACGCAGCGCTTCGGCCAGCGGAACGTTCTTGTCCAACAAAGAGCTCAATAGATACATGAACCCTGCCGCACCCGACCATTGCCACAGAACTCCGAAAATGGGAATGGACTCGATGATCAGCCGTTGTACGCCGGCTCCTCCCCGTCCCGTGGCGGCCAAGTACAGAAACAAGATGACCGCGACCAGGAATAGGATGATTCCACCTTTCCCGGGCCCCACGATAAGCCAGACTGCCGCGTCACTGGCTTCAATGACTAAGGTCGTTGCGACTGGCAATTGCAGTTCGAACTCCTGAAACATCCGCTTGAAGACCGGCACGACCGAACAGAGCAGGAAGAACATGATCACGAGGTTTAGCGCCACAATCACCAGCGGATAGATCAACGAACCCCAGATGCGCCAGAACATCGAACGCACGGCTTGCTGGTGTTCGAGGAGCTCGTCCAGCGCGGGACCGAGCTGGCCAGTCCGAGCTGCCGCGGCGACCAAACCGCGCACATGCGGCGGCAGCAGTAGATTTTGATCCGCGCAAATCTGCTCCAGCGTCCTGCCCCGTTCCAATTCCTCAGCCAGAGTTCGTAACCCGCTCGCCACGCGCCCTGTCGCTTCGGAAGCTGCCGCTCGCAACCCTTCCGACAACGGCAACTGCGCGGCGGCTAATTGGGCCACCGTCGCCAAGACTATTTCCGCTTCGCGTGCTGACATGGACGTGGGATCGTTCACGGTTGCGCAAGTTGAAGGAGGAGATAATAGAACGGAGCCATGACGAGGGTCGCGTAATAGACCACGACGACTGATCCGACTGCCGCCGACAATACGATCGGAAGATAAATGCCAAGGAAGATACTGAGGCGATGAGCTCGTTCTCGCAGCCCAGCCGCCGTTTGACGCAATGTCTTGACGAGTTGCGCCGTCGGGGCGTTAGTCAGAATCAACCAACTCAAGAGGGGTGGCAAGCCGCGTGGCGCCGGGCCTCCTTGGCTGCCAGCGCGAATCCGTTCAGCGATCATGTCTGCCGCGATCCGAATTTTGCGGTCGCCACTCGACGCCGCCGCCAAACTCAACGCCTCAACAAGCGGCACTTGGTGTTCGATCAAGAGGGCCAGCATCTCGGCAAACGTCGCAGTACGACCCGCGGCATTCACTGCGCCCACCGACGGCCATCGGCTCCAACCGGTGCCAAATCGCGCCGCGCTTTGTGACCGTACAAACCAGATTCCTCCCAGGAACACCATCAGCATCCAACCCACCATTAGCCATATCCCACCCTGTTCGACCGTCCAGGCCAGCCACTGAAACCAATTGGGTGTTTGTTGTTCGATCATACTTGGGATTGCGCGGCTCATCACCGGAAACAACTTCCACCAAGTGAATACAAACACGGCGGTTGCGATCAACAGCACAATTACCGGATAAACAAACCCGACGATCATCGTACGACGCAGGTCGGTCGCTCGTTGCACGGATCGAGACAGCGATTCGAGGGCAGCAGATAGTCGGCCGCTTCGCACGCCAGCCGCGACCACGGCGCAGAAGACCGGAGGCAACCCAAGACTGGGATCCTGCAGCACCCCAGCCAGACTCTCGCCGCGTTCCATACGCTGGCTAATTGCATCGGCCAATCGTCCAAGCTTTCCGGGCAAATCGCCGCCGAGTGCTCGTAAGCCGCGCTCAAGTGGGACTCCCGCGCGCGCGAGTGAGCGCAGCTCATCATTGAGAGCGAGCAGCTCTTCGATCGAGATGGCCTGACTCCGCGCTGCCAAGATTCGCACTCCGCTGAACCGCGACGCGACTAAGAACTGGGTCGCATTCTAACTGCGAGGTGGGCCGCTGCCATCCAGTCCACAATTGCTTCTAGGAAGCGCGACCACCATAATCTCGGCTCCGAAACCTTGTTGGAGCAACTCATGCACTGCGGTAGCTGTGGACACGAGAATCACTCGAACACTCCCATCTGCTCGGCCTGCGGCGCGACTCTGTCGCATCCTTTCTCCGAGCAAGGCAATCCGTTCGGCGAGCAGAATCCCTACCTAGCGTCCGTCGTCCCCCCGCAGCATCAAGATGCCGGAGATAGCGCCGCGGTTCGAATGCTCATCCCCGTAGGGCGCTCGATTCACGCGATCATCGCCGGCTACCTGGGATTGTTGTCGTTGGCATTTTGTTTCCTGGGTCCGTTTGCGATCCTGTTTGGCATCTTGGCGATCCGAGATATTCAGAAAGACTCCACCAAACACGGAATGGTCCGTGCGATTTTGGGTATCGTGTTCGGTCTAATCGGTTCCCTACTGCTCGTCGGTGCCCTCATTGGGATGATTATGGGATGAGGACGCGAGTCGTCATGTCAAGGATGATCAAGTGCCAACCACGCGACGACCGCCGCGGCCGTGGCGGAGTTCGTCGCCAGCGGAATGCGATGCACGTCGCAAACTCGCATTAGCGCCGACACATCCGGCTCGTGCGGCTGGGCCGTGAGCGGATCGCGAAAGAAGAGTACAGCCGTTACGTGCCCCTCAGTAACCCGGCCTCCGATCACCAAATCGCCGCCATACGGTCCGCGAGCCACGCGCTCGACCGTCAGACCAAGCTGCTGCTCGAGCAGCGTGCCGGTATTTCCAGTGGCGACCAACGATTGTCCGCGAAAGAAATCCACATGAGTCCGGACAAAATCGAGTAGTTCCTGTTTCTTTTGGTCGTGAGCAATGAGCGCGATCATGTATAGAGGTTAGAGGTTAGAGGTTAGCAAATACGGGTTACTGGTGGGTCATTGGTCATTGGGGCTTGGTCATTCGTTAATCATTAGTGTGCCCGTTGCGAACCGGGAAAACATCGCTCCAAAACTCCGGTCACGATCTTCCGCAACTTCGGTTCGCTGGTCGCCGCGATGTCCACGACTTCTTGGGCTGTGATCGCGATCGGTGCGTCGGGCCGGGCGATGTTGGTGATCGTGGACAGCGCCAGAATGCGCAACCCGCAGCGAATCGCCGCCAGCACTTCGGGAATCGTGGACATGCCCACGGCGTCTCCTCCCAAGCGACGCATCGCCCGGTATTCGGCGCGCGTCTCGTAATTCGGTCCGAGTACCGCGACGTAGGTGCCGCGATGACAGGCGAACCCACTGCTCCGGGCAAGTTCCTGCGCTAGATCGATCAACTCGGGATCGTAGGGCACTGGTCCACCGGAACGAGATGGCAAGCAGTTCGGAACTGACAACGATCTCGTGTGTCGCCCCATTAAGTTGATATGATCGGCCATCGCCATGATGTCACCCGAACGGAACTGTGGATTCAGCCCGCCACTGGCGTTCGACACAAGCAACAATTCCGTGCCCAAATGACGCATGACGGAAATAGGGAGCGTAATTTCCTCGGCGGAATAGCCCTCGTAGAAGTGAAAGCGGCCGTCTAACGCGACGACGGGAACATCATTCAGGATTCCACATACTAATTGACCTTGGTGGCCGATCGCCGTGGACC
>CAZFLF010000871.1:0-3694 GCA_964519825.1 uncultured Pirellulaceae bacterium
CCGCCGCGCATCCTCCACGCTCCCAGCGCTCGGTCCCTGCCGGTGCAATGGAAGGAACAGAGTAGCGCAACGCGATTGGCCGAAATCGTCGCTTGGGAAAAAGACGCGTTGTTGTACCGACATCACTTGCGATTCGGAATTGCAGTGCTCGATGCGCCGACGACAGTCCGTTCCGCCGAGTGGCTGGAATACCTGCAGAGCGCCCCTCAGGTGCGCCCAGGCGATGACGGAGCTTCGAGTGACACGGCTTTCGATTGGCTGGGGATGGGTTTTGTGGTCGCGCGATCTAGCACGAATGTCACCAACGGGGGGCTCAACGTCGTTCCGAATAACCGAGCTTGGCCGCGAGTCTGGCTTGATTCCGCGAACGGTTCGCAGACTGCTTCCCCGCCGGCTGCTGACGATTCTGATCGTGGTCCCGGAGTGTGCCGGATCGTACGCTACGAACCGCAACGGGTGGAGGTCGAGGTCAAACTGACAGGTCCCGCGCTGCTGGTCCTGAGTGATGCCTTCGATTCGAATTGGACGGCAAGCAGTCGTGATCTCAGTTCGAACGCCGAACGGACGTTGACGACTAGGAAGATCCGGGGCTTGGTGCGCGGGGTCGAGTTACCGGTCGGTGAGCACCGCGTCGTTTTTCAGTATCGTCCGCGATCTTTGTACTGGGGTGCCGCGATCACTCTGCTGTCGCTGGCAACCATTGGGATCACCGTCTTGCCGAAATGGGGCCGGAAGTGAAGGACTAATGCCTAAGAACTAATGACTAAAGAATGTCCAAATCCCAATGACCAATGACCAAACCAAGCGACGAATTGGGACAGGATGGCGGATCTTCGCAGCATTTGTCGTAAACTCAGCGACACTTAGCGACTTAAGAACCGCAACCAAACAATTGGTCATTGGTCATTCGAGCTTGGTCATTTCGTTTTGGTCATTGGTCATTGGGATTTGGTCATTCGCTGTATCGGGAGCGTCAGCAGAAACGTGGCCCCCGCGGACGAATTGTGCTCCAGCGCAAGTTGGCCACCTAGTTCCCGCGCCAGTCGTCTGCTCAATGCCAACCCCAAGCCGACTCCGGGCGCTGAGTGTGCCGCGTCTTCGGCTGATTTAGAGAATGGCTGGAACAGCCGACGCTCGACCTGGTGCGAAACGCCGGGTCCGTGGTCGCGTAGGCGAATCGTAATCCGGTGTTCGCCGCGTGCGATCTCGAGATGCAAACGACGGTCTTGGCATCGGCCGGCGTATTTGGCGGCATTGTCCACCAGATTGAACAAGATTTGCTCGACGGCGGCTGCATCGGTTACCACCGTCACGTCGGCAAGATCGAGTTCCGAGTCGGGACTCAACGCCAATCCAGCCTGCGTCGCCCGCTCAGTCAATCGCTCCAGGCACCGATCCAGCAATGCTTGAACGGTAATCGGTTCGCGGTGGCTGCCGGCCCGGCCGCGCTCCAGACGGGCGTACGACAGGACGTTGTCCACCAACCGAGCCAAGCGATCCGCTTCGACTCGCAACGTCTCGAGGTACCTCTGCCGCTGTTTTTCATCGGGCAGCATTCCCTCGGCGAGGATCTCGGAATAGAGTCGAAAGGTCGTGAGAGGCGTGCGCAATTCGTGAGTGACGGCGGAGACGAAAGCCGCACGACGCTCACTGAGCGACAAAACACCGTGCAACAACAATCCACCGGCGACGGCAATCGCGGCCACGCACAACCAGGCGATCGCCAGCGTGGTGCGCATCGCCGTCCAGGCGCCGGCGTCCAGCGACGGGGGGACAACGAGCTGCACGGGCAAGGTCGCTAACATGCGGTTCACTCGGGCACTAGCCGCATCGACTACCGGTTCGAGTTCCAGCGTGGGTAATAAGTCCGCGGCCTCCGCCACAAGCACTTGCTTGATCCGTGGCCAATCGAGCCAACAACCTTGAATGACAACCTGGCCGTCGAGCTCGACGCGCCGAGCCAAGAGGAGCCGGGAGCCGATCCAAACCGGACGGCTGATCCCCTCTCGTGCATTGGCCTCCGTAGCGACCTTATAGTTCGCCCGCTGGTTTTCGAACTCTCGCTGAGCCAAGTTCTGAAACTTCGCGCCCCGATTCGCGAGGTCGGAGGTGCTCGCGATTTGCTGACGCTGCGTACGAAGTGAATCATTGGAGCCGCGTTGCTGATCGACACCCTGTTGCGGCTGCTCCGACTGTATTGACGAGCCATCTGTCTGCTTGGCGAGATTTTCGTCCACAACGGCGTTCGTTACGACTTTCGCCTGCGAATTCCCATTCGCACTGTCCGCGGCAATCGACTCGGTCCACACGTCCGTGACGGATTCGACCGGCAACAGCCCCAGCAATGCTGGATAGGTGACGTCGTCCCGCAGTTGGGCCAAATTCGTCTCACAGCGCAGCATGTCAGCCGGCAGCACACCGCATTGAATGGCGTCAGCCCGCTTGTCCGATGTGGGAAGTTGGGCAGAACTCCATTGATCGGTCGGATTGACTTGAAAATTCAACACGACGAACTCAGGCCGTTTGGTCAGCAACGGCGATGGGGACGTCCGGGGGGGTGCTTTGCCGCCACTCGCGTCGGGTGGGACGTAGAACGCTTGGTAGAGAAAATGCGGTCGAGCTGCCTCCGTGGCGATCAACGGCATCAGCCGGACATCCATCCGCCACAACGCTCGGCCGACATTCTCCTCGACCTCCGCTTGATGCCGCGCGGACGCTTCGGCGCGGTCCAATTCTAAAGCCTCGTGCGTGAGCCATCCCAGCGTAACGGTCACGAACACCAGGCCTAAGACATACATCAGCCAATAGTGCCAGGGATGCTTCATGGTGGATGATTCAAATCATCGGGAGGCGCCGCGAACATGTAACCTTTTCCCCGTACGGTGAGTAGGAGCCGGGGCTTGTCCGCGTCGTCGCGCAGCTTTTCTCGGAGCCTGGCGATATGCATGTCAATCGTGCGCGTCTCCGCGCCCCGCGGACTGATGCGCCAGACATTGGCCAACAGCTCCTCGCGAGCGATGGCGCGACCGGAGTGCAGGAATAAATATCGCAGCAATTCACTTTCCCGTTCCGAAAGCTCCACGCGTTGTCCGTCGTTGAATCGCACCTCACGACGGTCAAAGTCCGCTCGGCCGCCGGTGAACGCGACTCGCGACACGTCACTCGGACGTTCCGGCGAGCGCCGGAGCACCGCCTCGACGCGCGCCAGCAATTCCTTCACGCTGAACGGCTTCACCACGTAGTCATCCGCGCCGAGTCGCAATCCCGACACGCGATCCTGTTCCTCACCGCGCGCGGAAAGAATGATGACTGGCACCGAGGGACGCACTGCGCGCAGCTCGCGAAGAATCTCGAGTCCTCCGCGGCGTGGCAACACAAGGTCCAGCAGCAGCAGGTCGTAATCGCAACGCACCGCCATCTCCAGCCCCTCCGAACCGTCACCGGCCTGCAATACCGAGAATCCGGCGAACGTCAGCGCGTCAACGATGCCGCGGCGAATCGCCGGGTCGTCCTCAATGGTCAGGACTTGGCGGGCGGACATAGAATTTGAGCCACTTTGCAAAGAGAATATCTAAGCCTACCGATAAGACCATTCTAGCTGGCCCCGGCGCGAACAAGTGTAATCCGTTTGTAACAGCCATTTGGAGTGCGGCGGCTTGACGCCGCTTTGGATCGTGGAGCAGCCATAGTTATT
>CAZFLF010000872.1:0-3690 GCA_964519825.1 uncultured Pirellulaceae bacterium
GATGGAACGAATGGCGCGGAGATCGCGGGGCTGCTTACCCCAAATCCGCCGCAGACCCCCAGCCAGGCAAAAATCACCCGGGCAGAAGCACGGATGCCGTGACCGCTGGATCGGTGCGTCCAGGACGTCGTGATAGCAGGAGACTTATGCATGGCCGTTCGCGATTTACTGGCCTGGTTGCGCCGCGTTCCAATCCGTCGTCAGCCACAGGATGGCCGTTCCGTCGCGGCTTCCGGTGAGAGCATACCGACCGTCGTGCGAAAACGCGATGGAAGTCAGCTCTTGCGTGTGTCCCTTTAAGTTCAGGATTTCCTTGCCGTGCTCCGAATCCCAAAGTTTGGCGGTGAAATCTTCAGATCCGGTCAGAGCCCGTTTGCCGTCCGGTGCAAACGCCACCGACGTGACGCCGGCCGTATGACCTTCGAGTGACCACTGCACTTGGCCCGTGGTCGCGTCCCAGATTTTGGCGGTATTATCATCGCTGCCCGTGATAACTCGCGTGCCGTCGTGCGAAAACGCCGCATTCAACACGCCCCATTGATGTCCTTTCAGCTCGCGGATCACTGTACCGGACTCGGCATCCCAGATCCGCGCGGTCTTGTCCTCTGAGGCGGTCAGCACGCGATCTCCCTTGGGTGAAAACGTGGCAAATCGTACCGCACCGGCATGTCCACCATAGCTGCGCAGCACTTTGCCGGTTTGCGAGTCCCACAGTTTCGCGGTTTTGTCGTCACTGGCGGTCAGCACGAACCGACCGTCCGGCGAGAAGATCGCGCTGTTGACATATCCCTCATGTCCGCCGACCAGCTTCAACACCGCCTGGCCAGTCGCGGCATCCCAGATGCGTGCTGAGTTATCCCAACTTCCCGTGACGATCCGTGCGCCGTCGGGCGAAAAACTGACCGAGGCGACGGCCGCGTGCGGACTGAAACTCATCCGCTCGCGTTTGCCAGGTGTTTCAATGCGAGCGTCCCACAGACGAGCTTCATTTCCGCCAATCGTGACGACCGCGTCCCCCTGAGGCGCAAAAATCGCCGACCAGACAAGTCCACGAGAGAACTTCAAATCGAGAAACGGTCCCGGCTGGCCGTCCGCGGCGGGCATGCGGAGTTCGCGCGCATTTTCCACGTCCCAGAGCCGCACCAGTCGTTCGTTAGCGTCTGGATGGACCGTGAGCGCCAACCGTCCGTCGCGCGATAATGCCACCGCATTGACATTCGTCTTGTTCACCGGCAACGAACGAATCGCGGTGCCATCCTCGACGTTCCACAGCGTGACCTGGCCGTTGACGGTGCAAGTAATTGCCAGCTTGCGGTCCGATACGAGATCCATGGACAGAACTGACTCGTCATGTTTCAGCGTCAACCGCGTGTCGACGGCAATCGAGTCAGGCTGCGTGGCAAGTTGTGCGGTATTCCACTGGGCGACCGTCTTGTCGTCGCTGGCGGTGAGGAGCCGCGAACCGTCGTCGAGGAACAGGGCGGCAGAAATCTTGGATGTATGCCACTGCAAGCGACGGATTTCTCGCCCAGACTCCGTTTGCCACAATACGCCGCGGCCGTTCGAATCCCCGGTGAAACAGAATTGATCATCCGGCGAAAACGTCGCGGCTGTGACTTCGGAGGCATGTCCGATGAGCTCTTGCACCAGCTTGCCGGTCGCCGCTTCCCAAAGTTGCGCACGCCAGGCATCGTCAGCTTGTTTGTTCCCTCCGGTCAGCACCCAGCGTCCGTTGTGCGACACCGCCAATGCAGCGGCGAGCCCGGTGTGCTCCAGCCGCAGCATCTGCACGCCGGTCGTCACATCCCATCCACGCGTGGTGCCATCGACCGCGGAGGTGAACAGTCGCTTGCTGTCAGGGCTGAAGGCAGCGCTCGACGCCAAGAATGAATGACCTTCCTCGAAGGTGACGGCGAGCTTACCAGTGCTTGCGTCCCAGGCTCGTGCGGTGCGATCGCGACTGGCGGTGGCAACTCGAGAGCCATCCGGCGCGAATCCAACGGCCATGACGGCATCGTCGTGCCCGCGCAGCCATTTTCCTTGCAGCACGCGTGACTCGGCGTAGCCCTCAATGTTCCACAGCCGCGCGTGGTTGTCATGTCCGGCCGACAATGCCCATTGACCGTCCGGTGAAAAGGTACAGGCACGCACCCAACTATTGTGTCCACGCAAGGTCTTGACCAATTCTCCGGTCTCGGGATTCCAGACTCTCACTGTATTGTCGTGGCCGCCGCTGACCAACAGCTTGCCATCCCGCGAAAACGTGACACTGCGAACTGCCGCCAGATGACCGGCAAATTCTTGGAACTGTGGCGCCGGGGGCTCGTTACCCGCGACGAGGACGCGGAAGTCGAACGGAGTGACGTCCGCGGGACGCCACATGAGGACTCGTTTGTCATAGCCCCCCGTGATCACGAATTGACCGTCGGGCGAAAAGGACGCCGCATAGACTGGCCCCTGATGACCCATGAATGGCGGCCCGTGTTGTCCCGTCTCCGCGGACCATACCAGCGCGGTGCCGTCCTGGCTGACCGTGACAATTTGGCGTTCGTCCGGTGAGAAGTCCGCATCCCACACCCACCAACTATGCCCGTTAAACGTCCGGATCAGCCGTCCAGTCTCGACCTCCCACAGTCGCGCCGTGTTATCGAACGAAGTCGACAGCAGCCGTTTGCCATCGCGTGAAAAGGCCACGCTGAGCACTCCGTCGGTGTGACCGGACAAGACTCGCACCGCATCGCCATTTTCTGTGTTCCAGATCCGCAGGAATCCGGCGCGATCGCTGCCACCCGTGGCCACGTTTTTTCCGTCGGGCGAGAAAGCCACCGCGTACACATATTGTCCACCGTGAGCGATGCTGGTGACGATGCTCCCGTCCGCGACGTTCCACACTTGGGCGACGCCATTCCAGCCACCGGTGACGAAACGTTGACCGTCCGGTGAGAACGCGATGGCGTCTACCGGCGCGCCGGCGTCGAAATCGCGCACGCTTTGCTGGCACAAGTGCATCAAGCGGCCCCATTCCCAGTTGCGCAATTCCGGCCGGCACTGCGTGAGCAGATCCCGAGCGTAGCCAAAAGCATTCTCTTCGATCTTTGCGGCGGCAAGTCCGATCAGCGCGATGTACGCTTCATATTCGGCGATCTGTTGTTGCCGCTTCGCTTCGGATTCGTTGGTGACGGCGATTTTCCGCTGTCGTTCCGCTTCCTCAGCGTTGACGACGGCGTTGGTTCTTTGCCGTTCGGCTTCTTCGGCGTTGCGAACGGCCGAGGCGGCGTTCTCCTGGGCGATCCCCTCCTGACGTTTCGCTTCCGATGCGTTCTCGATCGCCTTGGTCTTTTGCCGTTCGGCTTCTTCCGCGTTGGCCACCGCTTTCGTCTCGCTGGACTTGGCCAACTTTTCTTGCCGTTGGGCCTCCTCCTGGTTGGAAACCGCGAGATCACGTTGCTTGCGGACCTGGATGGTCTGATACCCTACCGCGATCAGTCCAGTGGTCACGGCGATGAATACCGCAGCGGCGAGACCGCCGATCAAGCGACGCGCGGCCTTGAGCCGTTGTTGCTTGGCTTCGCGTTCTCGTTTCGCCGACTCAATGTTCGCCAGACAGTCGGCATGAGACGAGTCGTTGAGATCGAGCAACGATTCCGCGAGGTCGAGATCTCCTTTGCGCAGGGCACTGCGGGCATAAGC
>CAZFLF010000873.1:0-3682 GCA_964519825.1 uncultured Pirellulaceae bacterium
GGTCTCGGTCATCTCGACCATGAATGTACTTTGACCGCGCGAAAGTTCGTCGCTCGCACCAACTCGGGCAAAGATCCGATCCGCCAAGCCAATCGTTGCTTCACGCGCTGGTACGAAGCTGCCGGTCTGAGCCAGCAACGTGAGGAGCGCGACCTGTCGAATATACGTGCTCTTGCCGGCCATGTTGGGCCCTGTGATCAGCAGAATCATGCCGTCTTCGGGTGAAGCCACGGTGTCGTTCGGGACAAACGTTCCCTGCGGCTCGATGATATCCAGCACTGGGTGCCGGCCGTCGAGAATGCGGAGCAGCGGCTCCTCGACAAGCGTCGGCCGACAGTACCCGCGTTCGCGCGCCAGGTCGGCAAATGCACCGAGCACATCCAGCTGGGCCAGTACCTCAGCGGTGGCGCGCAAACGGCGGCTGGCGGACTGCACTCGGTCTCGGAGTTCGAGAAACAGTTGATGCTCGAGTCCCTTCGCCCGCTCGTCGGCGGTGAGGACCTTCTCCTCGTACTCTTTTAACTCCGGAGTGATATAGCGTTCGGCGTTCTTGAGTGTCTGTTTGCGGATAAAGAAATCGGGCGCTTTGTCGCGTTGTGTGTTGGTCAACTCGATGTAATAGCCGAAAACTTTGTTGAACCCAACTTTCAGATTTTGGATGCCAGTCTGAGTGATGATTTCGGCTTGATACCGGGCAATCCACTGCTTGCCCCCCGCGGCCAGCTCGCGGAGGTTGTCGAGATCGGCGTGGTAGCCATCGCGAATGAAACTCCCGTCCTTGGATGTAAGCGGGCAGTCGTCGACGAGCGCCGCGTCGAGCTGGCTGCGTACGTCGGGGCACAAATCGATTTCGACTTCGAGTTGCTGGAGCCGCTGGCTGCGGCGCCCCGCCAGCTTGGCCTTAACCTTCGGTAGACCAGCCAGCGTCCGTCCGATGAAACTCAGATCGCGCGGCGTGCTGCGCCCCGTGGTCACGCGGGCCAGCAATCGTTCCAGGTCGTAGATCCCATGCAGGTGTTCGCGCAAATCATGTCGCAACGTTTCGTCGCGAATCAATTCTTCGACGGCGTCGAGTCGCGAATTTATGTCATCGAGCCGAGCGAGCGGGCTAGCGATCCAGTCGGCCAGCATTCGCGATCCCATCGCGGTCACGGTGCGGTCGAGCACGGCCAGCAGCGAGCCTTCTCGCCCGCCGGAACGAATCGTGCGGGTGATTTCCAGACTCCGTCGCGTCGCCTCGTCGATCTCCAACGTAACGCTGCTGCGGTACGGGACGATCCGATCGATGTGCGCCAAGTTCGCCTTCTGGGTTTCCTGCAAGTAATCCAGCACGGCCCCGGCTGCGCGAATCGCCGGGACGTCGTCGTCGCCAAAGCCGAAGCCGTCGAGGCTTGCGACCTCGAAATGTTTTGTCAACGTTCCGAGAGCTGTTTGCGTGGCGAATGCCCACGGCGGACGCTTGGTCACCGGCGTGCGCCGGGCCGAGAATTCGGGCAGCGGCGGACTGTCTTCGCTGACGAGGCACTCCGCTGGACTGATCCGTGCGAGCTGATCGGGCAATTGCTTCACGCTGAACACCGCGGCCTGGAATCGTCCAGTCGACAGATCGCACCAGGCGACGCCCACTTGGTCCTCGCGTGCTTTGCCAGACCAAGCGACGGCCGCCAGATAATTGCTTTCGTGCGGATCGAGCAGCGCGTCGTCGGTGATCGTGCCGGGCGTGACCATCCGTGTGACTTCGCGCTTGACAAGTCCCTTGGCGAGCTTCGGATCTTCGACTTGTTCGCACACCGCCGCGCGGAAGCCAGCCGCGATGATCTTGCCCAGATAGCCGTCGAGTTGATGGTGGGGAAAGCCTGCCATCGGGATCGGGTTTTCCCCTTTATCACGGCTAGTAAGCGTCAGTCCTAGCACGCGCGCGACGGTCTTCGCATCATCGAAAAACAGCTCGTAGAAGTCCCCCATGCGAAACAACAGTAGCGCATCGCCAGCGATTTGCTTGGCATCGAGATACTGCTGCATCATCGGAGTGGTCGACATGGCCGAAATCCTGAGAAGTCGTGGCCGCGTCTCTCCGAGACGCGCGGCCCAAAACCAGATACGACGTCGCATTTGACGCGGCCTGTGCCAGGTTGAGCCCCGGCGTGCCGTGGGAGTCCGCGTCTCGGAGAGACGCGACCACGCGGTTTATAACAGTCGCGCTGGGTGGTCGCGAGGGGAGGTTTTGCTTCTGCTATGTGGCCGCGTCTCTCCGAGACGCGCGGACCGAATCTAGATACGACGTCGCACTTGACGCGACTTGTGCCGTTCAGCCCAACGCATCACATGGGTCCGCGTCTCGGACGACCACGGCGTGTCGCCCGTTTCCGTGTCGCGGAGCGGGGAATAGAATCAAGCCCTCACGATCCCCTCACGGCTCATGCCAAAGGAACGATTAACGGTGACTGCGCCTCAGAAGGTCTACATCATTGGAATCGGCGACGATGGTCTGGAAGGTCTGACAACGGCCGCTCGCAATATCATCGCTGAAGCGCAGATGCTGCTTGGCGATGAACAGGCGATGGCCGCGACCAAGAATCAAACCGCGCAGCGAGTTGAACTCGGCGCAAACCTGGACGCCACAGTTCGCCGTATCGCCGATAACTCGAAGTTGCGAATTGTCATCCTGGCGAACGGCGATCCGCTGTTCTACGGGACGGCGCGGTATTTATGCGATCGGCTGGGCAAGGATCGGTTCGAAGTCGTGCCGCACGTCAGCAGCATGCAACTCGCATTCGCTCGCGTGAAGGAGAGTTGGGACGAAGCCTATTTGACCAATTTGGCGAACCAGCAACTCGATCGCGCGATCGAACGCATTCGCACCGCAGAAAAGGTCGGACTGTTCACGACCGAACAGAATCCGCCGTCTGCAGTCGCCCAGGCGCTGCTCGACCGAAATATCGATTATTTCTATGCCTACGTTTGTGAGAACCTTGGGTCGCCTGATGAGCGAGTCTTTCAAGGTGAATTATCCGACGTGGCAAATCAGGAGTTTTCGCCGCTGAACGTCGTGATTCTGGTCCGCAAGCCCAATGTGCCCGATCGGCCGACGGCGATGGCGGGTCAACGGTTGTTCGGCAACCCCGACGAAATGTTCTTGCAATCCCAACCGAAACGCGGCTTGCTCACGCCTGCCGAAGTGCGTGCCGTGGCTCTCGCGGCGATGGAGATCGGACCGGCCAGTATCGTGTGGGACGTCGGGGCTGGTAGCGGTTCCGTCGCGATCGAATCGGCTCAGATCGCACGCGACGGCCGAGTCTTTGCGATTGAACTCGACCCAGACGATCATGAGCTCATTTCCGACAATGCGGAACGATTCGGTGTGACGAACCTGGTGCCGGTGCTCGGGCGGGCACCGGAAGTATGGAAGGAGTTGCCCGACCCGGATGCGATTTTCATCGGTGGGACCGGTCGGATGGTGAAGAGCATCGTCGAAGCGGCGTTCTTGCGCCTGCGTAAAGGCGGACGCATCGTCGCCAATGTCAGTAGCATCGACAACGTCTCCGATGTCCATGCGGTGATGAGGCAGCAAGCCGGCGAGGCCGATGTCTGGATGGTGAATCTCGCTCGCGGCACGCTGCAGATGGATCAGTTGCGGTTCGAATCACTCAATCCAACTTTCCTGCTTACAGCTGTCCGACGG
>CAZFLF010000874.1:0-3682 GCA_964519825.1 uncultured Pirellulaceae bacterium
CCATCCGCTCGACATCACGCATGAAATCGCCGAGCAACACGCGGCGGTCAGTCAGCGGGTCCGCGCGAAACTGCAGCTCCCCGAGCCGATGCCGCGTCTTGCCGAACTGGTCGCCGCGAGCCCGCTCGAGGCCGCAATCTACGATGCCTTCGGAAAGACACTTAACGCGAACGCATACAACCTGATGGGTCCGGAGTTCGTCGACCGCGATCTGGCAGCGTATCTCAACGCCGACTTCGCCGGCGAGTATCTGGACCAGTACACATTGCGCGATCCGAAGCCACGGATGCCGCTGTACCATCTTGTTGGCGCGCTCGATCCTCTCACGGAAAACGACATCGGTACGCCGGTTGGCGACGACTTGCCGGAAACGCTGGGGCAGTGGATCGCTTACAACGGCCTGACCCATCTGAAGATCAAACTTGCAGGAGATGATCTGCCGTGGGATGTGGCACGGGTCACGTCAGTGGAGAAAGTCGCCGCGGCGGCTCAGACTCGACGCGGCTGCCGGCAATGGCATTACTCAGTCGACTTCAACGAAAAATGCGCCAACGTGCAATATGTTCTGGACTTCCTGGCGAAAGTGGGTGAGCTCGCACCCGCCGCGTTAGACCGCGTGCAGTATATCGAACAGCCGACGCACCGCGATCTCCGCAAATTTCCGGAAAACCGAATGCACGCCGCGGCGAAGATCAAGCCGGTCGTGATCGATGAGTCGTTAATCGACTTTGAGAGCCTGCTTTTGGCTCGCGAACAGGGCTACTCGGGCGTGGCGCTCAAGGCTTGCAAGGGACACAGCGAGGCGCTGCTAATGGGAGCGGCGGCGCAAAAATATGGCCTGTTTCTGTGCGTGCAGGATCTGACCTGCATTGGCGCGTCGTTTCTGCATTCCGCCAGCCTCGCGGCTCGTATTCCGACAATCGCTGGCATCGAGGGGAACGGCCGTCAGTATTGCCCCGCCGGTAATCGCGGCTGGGACGAACGGTTTCCCGGCATGTTCCACATCACCGACGGCACCGTCGCGACCAGCGAACTAGATCGCCCGGGCTTGGGCTACTAGAAGGGGTTAGAGGTTAGAGGTTAGGCTGATCTACTCGACGAGCCGTAGCGGGCGATTGAGCGCCACACGCCGAAATGCCTCGTGCAGCAGCGGAAGGCCGTCCACATCCGTGTCACCAGCAATGATGTGATACGACTCGCTACCGGTGATTTCCGCGACTTGGGCCATCAAGGCGACATCGACGTCCGCGGTGAGCGAGTCGAGTGCCATCGTAAAGATCGGAATGCCGTCCTGCTTTGCCGTTTGAGCTTCTTCGATCACACGACGTTTGGCTTCCGGAATGTCTTGAATATCTTCCGGTTGGATTGTGTTCGCAGCCCCGTCGGTGAGCACAACCATCAGTGGCGCTGCGTAAGTGCGGCGATTTTGGTTCATTTCCTGGCGGGCCAACATCATTCCATCGGAGATATTGGTCCAACCGGCAGGGTTCAGTTCCTGCATCAGAGCCTGCTCCACCGTGTTCAAGTCGTACGACAGGCCCATTCCCAACTGAGCGGTCGTGGAGTAATACGTAAAGCCGATGCGATCCCGGCTGTTAGCTTGGCGGATGTATCCGAGGAAGTAACTGACCGCATCCCGCAGCTCGTCGATCTTGCGGACTCCGTTCCGTGACTCGTTCATCGAACCGGAAACATCCAATACCAGCATGATATCTCGTGGACGGTAAACGGCCACAGCATGCGCTTCACTTCTGAGAAGTCCACGGCCAACCGCCCGGCCGAAGAATAGTGGAGTGTCGTGCGCAGTGGCGATTACTTTGACGGCATCCTGAGGACTTCCTCCCGGAGTGAACGTGCGCGCGGTAGAGTTCCAATGGCCAACTTGAACGTCGACCGTGCTCTCCGCACCGACACGCACTCCTCGATTATTCAAATTGGAAGTTGTGAATTTCAGTGCGGTTGCCTCGGCGACGTCCTCTCCGTCGGGAAGCACTCCGGTGCCGGCCAGGGCTCCGGAATCGACCGCCCCCTGTAGATCTCCTTTGACGGTACACACATAACCCAAGTCAACGCAAAGTGCGACAAACATCAGCACCACGGACAACATGATCGCAAACAACACTACCGTAACGCCTCGCCGACGAGGGGTCCGGATTTGGTTCCGATGGTTAAAGATGTTTCTCCGCATAACTGGACCTCACGAAGGGGATGGAGTTTGGACCGGCTTTTTACTTGCAATTGGATGGCCAATCGGTCGTCGAAGTTTAGGTTGTCAGCGCATCCAGTGGTTTGATCTGTGTTTCCAACTAACTTTCAGTTTCGGACGTGATTTCGTCGTGTCGACAAGAGCCGACAAAATGTTGCCGCATGTTGTCTTTAATCAACGGCCCGGTTTTTGCCGTGCCTGGCGACCGCCACGTCCGTCGTTCCGATTGGTCGTCCATACAATCCTACGTCACGCCACGGGGAACATTGCGAGATCACGCCGGTTGTCGATACCATTGTCAAATAAGAGGTTGGTCTCACGATTGGGGTCAACAGCAGGACGATTCTGGTGAGCCGTTGCCGGAGACAGCCCATGTCCCCTGAGACCCTGAGAAGATTGGAATTGCGGCGTGCATTTCTCAGCCGCACTTCGACGGGACTGGGGTTGACCGCGCTGCTGACGATGTTGAATCCGGAGTCGACGTGCGGGACCGGCGACGTGCAGGCGTCTCGCGGCGTTTTGCGCCCGTTGCACTTTCCACCGCGCATCAAGCGAGTCATCTTTCTGTACATGTCGGGGGGGCCGTCGCAGTTCGAGAGTTTCGACGAGAAGCCGAAACTTGCCGAGCTGGATGGCAAACCGATGCCGGAGTCGATCACCGCCGGGCAACCGATCGCACAGCTGCAGGGACAAAAGCTGGTCTGCTTCGGGCCGCAATTCAAGTTCAAAAGCTGGGGCCGGTCGGGCCAACGAATTACCGAAGTCTTTCCGCATATTGGCGGCATTGCCGACGACATCTGCATCATTCGCTCGATGCATACCGATCAGATCAACCACGACCCGGCCCACACGGTGATGAACACCGGAACGCCCATTTCCGGACGTCCGAGCATGGGATCGTGGATTCAGTACGGCATTGGCAGCGAGGCGGAGGATCTGCCCGGGTTTATCGTGCTCACGAGTTTTGGAGGGCGCAGTCCGCAACCGATCTCGAACCGGATGTGGCATAGCGGTTTCTTGGAACCGAAGTATCAGGGCATCCCGTTTCAGTCCACTGGCGATGCCGTGCATTATTTGTCACGTCCACCGGGCATTGCGTCGGGTCAGCAGCGGGACGTCGTGGATGCGGTCCGCTCGCTCAACGGACTCCACCGGGAACTCATTGCGGACCCCGAGATCGCGACGCGAGTCAGCCAATACGAACTCGCATTCAAGATGCAAATGAGCGTGCCGAAGCTGATGGATATCTCCGACGAGCCACAACACGTGATGGATCTGTACGGTGCGAAAGCAATCGACGGATCGTTTGCCGCAAACTGTTTGCTCGCGAGGCGGATGGCAGAGCGAGGCGTGCGATTCATTCAGCTATATCATCGCGACTGGGACCATCACAACGACCTCGTGCCGTTCATGAAGGTCTGCTCCGGACACTGCGACCAGGCTTCCGCGGCGCTGGTGAATGATCTGCGACAGCGC
>CAZFLF010000875.1:0-3681 GCA_964519825.1 uncultured Pirellulaceae bacterium
CGAGCTGATCGAGCTTGGCGGCCAGGTCCTTGTGAGCCAGCACCAGTTGCCGCAGCTTCACGAAGGCTCGCACCACAAACACGCTGACCTCGACCGCTCGCGGCGAGTTCAGCACGCTGGCCGCCATAAACGCTCCATGCTCGGTGAAGACGTAAGGCCGGTAGCGACGACCACCACGGCTGATGTTTGAGGTGCCAAATTGGCACCTCAAAGAATTGAACTCCTCCGCAGTCAGTTGAAACATGAATTCGCTCGGGAAGCGTTCGGGATTGCGTTTGACCGCCCGATTCAAGTCTTTAGTCTCAACGTCATACAGCTTTGCCAAATCACTATCCAGCATCACCTTTTGGCCGCGAATCTCGTGGATCAACGGTTCGATTTGATCGACCAGGATGAACTTCGTTTCGGCGGTCACAGCGCACTTTCTTAGGGTCCATTTATAGTTGACGTCGGCGGGGCGGCATAAACAAGGACCCCCTCTGAATGTGTGCACGGGATGTCGGTGACGTTTGGCAAATGTTAATGTTGGGAAATGGCGGCAAAAACATCTGCGAGATCCCTGATTCCAATCGATCGCATTGAGCGTTCCATCCTAATCGTGCGCGGACAAAAGGTGATCTTGGATGCGGACTTGGCTTCTATGTATGGAGTAAGCACGGCGCGATTGAACCAGCAAGTGCGGCGCAACATTCAGCGTTTTCCCGAAGACTTTGCGTTTATTCTCACAAATGACGAATTCGCCAACTTGAAGTTGCAATTTGCAACATCAAGTTTGGGTTGGGGAGGCCGTCGGAAGCCCCCGATTGCATTTACCAAGCATGGCGCAGTCATGGCCGCAAGCGTCGTGCCGCCACTCACAATCGTTCTTGTCTAACGTTTGCCGGTGACACACAATTGCACTGCGTGACAGTGGCACCCGGCGAAGTGACGGTCCATCCGAGATCCATCACAGTAAGGAAAGATGATTATGAATCGCATGTTAGTCCTTGGAATCGTGGCGGTGCTATCTGCCAGTTCCGCGTCGGGGCAGGACTCGAAGAAGCCGGCGACTCCCGAATCCTCGCAGGCGGAGAAGGAGACCAGATATCTGGCCTTTCAGATCTTCACCTACGGTCCCAATCCGAAAATCGCCAGTATGGGCGAGGGGAGGAACCCAGTCGCCAGGTTCCCGGACAAGGCGACGCTTCGCGACTACATCGAGGACATCAAACGGCGGATCGGCACCGTAGGCGACCGGCAGACCCGACTGGCCGTCATACTGGGGCACCTCTCCTTTGATCATGGTGACGCCGAGGTCACCAAGTTCATTGAGCTGGCGTTTAGTTTGGCCCTGGAGACCGATGTGGCCGTCGGTTTCCATATCGACGATTCAATGTTCTGGGCTAAGCGAAAGGATCTATGGAGCGATCCGAATAACGTGGAGGCCCTGGACTGGGACGGGACGCCATGCACGGGCCGACGCCTGGACTGGCAAACAGGACCTGGAGCAAAGCCGGATGCTGCGCCACCGCAGATGTGTTTCAATAGCAAGGTGATTCAGCAGGAGGTGCAGCAGCGCTCCGCCCTCATGGGCCAGGCAATCCAGGCGGGCGTGAATCAACTTCAGCAATTAAAACGGCCGGAGCTGTTCGCGGGCGTTATTGCCGGCTCGGAGACAATGATCGGGCAGGATTTCAAGACGGGCAAGTATCTCGGATATCGCGCGCTGCTCAACCGAGGCTTCAGTCGCGAACGCCCGCCACCGGACCTGGACCTCGAGCGGGAAAAAGTCGTTCAGGAGTTCATTGAACTGTGGACGAAAGGACTCGCCGAGGCCGGTGTTTCCCCGCAAAAAATCTACTCCCACACCGCGTTCTTCCCGCGCCGCGCTTTCAAGATCGGCGGCAATCAGGAGACTACGTATTCACAGCACAATAATTTTGCGCCTCCGTCCGTGGCCTTTGGGAATCACCATCGGCCTGGGTTCTCGACCTATCCGGCGCCGGGCCGGTTCGACGACATTTACGAAGAACTGGCCAAGCACAAGCAGGTGGGCTGGGCATCGTGCGAGGGGACGAATTTGCAGCTCGGAAGCGGGCCCGGACAATCGGGCATGAACATGGAAACCTACCTGGCGAAGATGTTCAACCACGGCGCCGCACTGGTCAACATCTTCTCCTGGGGAATCGGGGGCGAAGCCAACAAGAACATGAGTTTTCGCGTGGTCACCGAGGGTGAAGAAGCCCTGCGGGCGTATCGCAAGTTTCTGAAGGGCGACCCGCTTATCGAAGCGAAGACGGAGACATTGACACTCTTGGAGCGATTGCCTCCCAAGATTCATAGAATCCAGAAGGAACTCCCTGCATGGATCCAGAAGACCGGCAACAAGGAGGCCGCTGCACTCATGCAAGAACTGGATGGACATCTGAAAGCCAAGAACTTCGAGGAAGCCGAGAAGGCAGTTGATGCAATTCTGAAGATGATGGGCGAGAAGCCTTGAAGCCTGGGAACACAATTGCACTACTGCAAGAAGATCTTCCAATACGCTGTGGACAACGGGCAGTCCGCGGGTAGTTGGCGACGATGGAGAGAATACGGAACAACCCTTGCGACGGGTGCCATCCTTGCTTTCCATGGCCCGACGGCATTATCGTGAAGTTAATCCCATGGGGAGTTTCTTACGGATGATCACAAACAAAGCGTATACCGTCAGTGACGGTGAAATGGTCCTGACCCTCGAACCGGCCGAGGAAGGCGGTTACGTGGTAACGTCGCCGCTTGACCCGGAATTGATTACTGAGGCCGAGTCCCTCGATGAAGCGTTTGAAAACGCCAGGGACGCGACCCGTGCACTAAACGAGTCGCGAACGAAGTTGGCCAAACAACTCGCAGACGCCGAGTAGTCATCGTAGAGGGTTTCTGTGAAGCGCACTGAGTTGGAACGGCATCTGCGCATTCATGGTTGCATTCTCCACCATCACGGCGGAAACCATGACGTGTGGTTAAATCCATCGAGTATGCATAAGGCGTCGGTACCGAGGCACCGCGAGGTGAAGAAGGGTACGGTTCGCGGAATTTGTCGACGACTCGAAGTGCCGATTCCACCCGAACTCTAGAGTCGATAAAACCTCGACATGCTTAGACTTCCTGGTGCGAAATTCATCTCCTTTACTCGGATGACATTCACGATGTTGCTGAAATCAAGGCTACTTTCAAGTTGCACGTTCGGTTGCTTATTTATTTCCCTCGTTGGCTTGTCATCGAGCTTGGCGCTTTCCGACGAGAACTATTCAGAGAAACCCGGCACGGAAGGTAACGGCAACGTCGTAGTCGGCCCCGACTACAAGATCGATCCCGATCTCACGGATCGAGCCAACCCGAAGGGAAAATACTTCGAATTCTCGATGCGACTGGCCGACAGCAAAATCTTCCACGGCGACGATCCCACGCTTGATCCAAAGAAGGAGGTGCGCCAGCAGCGGAAGATATTTGTGTATGTTCCGGCAGCCTACAAAGACGGTACCAAGGCGCCCATTCTGATTACGCTTGACGGGCCGAGTCGCCTCAACCTGGTGCGTAACGCACTTGACAATCTCACCATTTCCACGGACCCGAACCGTAAATTACCTCCCTTCATCGCGATCGGCGTAGAGAATGGCGGCAACGATGGTAAAGGGAGCGAGCGCGGTCTCGAATATGACA
>CAZFLF010000876.1:0-3679 GCA_964519825.1 uncultured Pirellulaceae bacterium
GCTCAACGTGCGCGCATTATCAAAAACGCAAATTCGCCCATGACAGTGCTTTTCTCCCCCCAAAATGGCTTTGTATCACAGCCTCGGAGCCCTACCCGAACCGGAATCCACCCATAGATTCTGCTGACGAGGCGGAAATTAAGGCCAAATAACATCCTTTATTGTGCCTTAATCCTGTCATTTACGAAAATGACTTTCCCCCATCTACCCGATGTTCAAAGTTGCGAGGATGGTCTTACTCCCGTTCAACGCGACGTACTTTTTTCTTCGAGTTGGCTCAGCCACCAGATATGTGCGTCTCAAGCTCCTCCCGGCAATTGCTGGCGCCATTATTGCGAAAACACTGCTGAGCCGAAAGTAATGAATGGACTAGATTTGCAACCTCCCAAACGGTCCGTGATGACAATCGTTCTTGACTGTCCCAACAGCCTCGTTAGAATCTTCGGTCTTGTCATGGGCACCATTGGATGTGACAGCAATCACTTCACTGGATAGGGCTATTTGAACTGGGGCAGTCGGGCACTGCGCAATTCCTGAAGTACTTTCGCAATACTTATCCGCACAGGATCTAAGCGCAACACTCGCTGCGTTTTGACAATTCGCCAACTGCTCAGAAACGTCAGCGATCACCGGGCCGCGGAAGTGATCGTCCATTCAAGTCAACACCGAATTGCGGCTCCGGTGCATCGCTTTGTTCGGCGCTGGATTGCGCCGAGCTTGAAAGAGCATATGCGTAGCGTGCTCGACTCACTGAGTTACTTTCCGTCAAGAATAATTAGATTCTTGAGCGACTCGGTATCTGTTGTCTCCGGAAACCATTTCCCGGAGGACGAGCCTCGGGTGGTTAAATTGGCTCCTCCCGGATGGTAACTCGAGATGCTTGGCGGACTGTTGCCGTTAATACGAAAACTCATCTGATCGAACTGAAGATCACAAGGCTCCATCCACGGAATGTCAGAGGTCGCAATTTCAACCACGAGAATCGTATCGCGGACGCCTGGTTCACGACTGTCGGGAATTTGTTCCAAGGAAACACACTGGCTGCCTGGAAATACCGTTTGCTGACCAACAATGACAACATAATTCGTATAGATTGAACCTATCTGCGATCCTGCAGGGCACTGGAATAGACGGGCACCAGCGCCTTTTGCAAGTCGGCTATTGTTTGGCCCATTCCAGGGCTCTTGCAAATCGTATGCGTGAAAGACGTCGGGATCCAAATACTTCATGACAAGAATGCGCCAGCTATGCATGGGTTTCCCGCCTGGCCCAGCAATGTATGCAGGTGGAAAGCATCTAAATTCTTCATGGTACGCATGCAAGGCGCAATTGATTTGGCAGAGCAATCCCGAACACTGCATTCGAGCCGCCGCAGCTCGAGCAGCAGCTACCGCCCTAAAAAGCATGCCGCCTGCCACTGAGCCAATGGCCAAGAGTAGAAACAGTGCGGACAACCAAAGAATCCTTCGCCTTTGCATTGTGTTGTCCCAATCGTAGCCGACTTGTGCGATCGCTGCTCATGCGGGGAGCATGGTGGGTTTCGCCGAACGCCAATGTTGATCGAGCGGCGGCCAACCAAGTCGACTATCAGGAAACGCGTGGACCGCCGCTTCGGTCCAACATTTTGTTCGCCACGAAGTACGTCGATACGCCTGAGTGAATTCTGCGTTACCATCGCCCCTGCGTTAGGCGGCAGAATACGAGGCCCAACAAACCAATATACAGCAGTACGTCGCCCGGACTGAGTAGCCAGCCTGCACAAGGAATCCAGTCGCCGAGAATGCGGAATCGAGTCTCGTTGTGCATGGTTTCGTGATTCAGCTCATCGATTGGCATGCCGTCGGTATCGGCAGGCATCTTACCGCGATTGGCAATCATGGCGACGATGTTGAGAGCAACGCCAACGACGATCGCGGACAAAGGAAAGGCAAGTGTCCAGTTACCGGCACGAATCGATACCGCTGCAATGACGATTCCTATACTGACAATAATTAACATACGCCAGTTGCGCAGAAACCAGGCAATCGCGAAATTAGTTTCTTCAGTTCGTGACATGCGAACAACCGGTGGCGAACAAGTAGTCCATAGAGTTACAGAGAATTCTGTCTCGCAGGTGGTCGCAAGTCTGCATAATCCTGGGGTGTTGTCAATTAATTCCGTCGATTAGTCTCACGACGCGAAATAGCACGAAGTCTGTATATTCCTGGAATGTGCGTTCCGTCTATTCTGGGCCATCTGCCGCTGTCAAATGATCGAAGTCGCCACGGCTGCAATAATTTCGGAACCGGACACGCACGCCGATTATACAGAATTGTCTTAGTTCACCTGTGCCAGTATCTACGAACCCTTCGACTTCGTTACCACCAATCTGACACGCCCTTCTCGAATTCAAAACGCATCGCGACCCCGCCACCTCACGACGTAGCGATTGCCGTGCTGAACAGTATTGCTCCCGACCCCCTTACGACTTCTCACGTCAAGAACTTCCGCCGCAGTTCCGCGAACGTGCGGAGGATCGGTTTCGGCTTCGATGCCGCGTCAAACAGTCCACCGTGGGCGAATTCATGAGGCGCTGCATCGGAAATATCCTGCCAGACATAGCCGTGCATGAACGACTTGGCCAGCACCAGCCGCAGCATGCGTTCGGCGAATTCGCGCTGGTTTTCCGCTGTCAGACAGGACTTCGTGCGACTCAGGAAAGGGCTGACGGGAACCCGCGCCAGGGGATCCGCGTTGTTGCCGCTGGGGAGCGATTGAAAAACCAACAGCGGCAGCCCGAGCATATTCCAGCGATCCAGCAAGCGACCAACTTCCAACAGGTCGCGCTGCTGGCTTCCCAAGGGCCAATAACCAAAGTTCATTTCGAGCCCGATACCGGCCAAGCCGAGTTCCGCACGAACCAACGAGTCGGCAAAATGTAAGGGCGAAAAGTCGCTCTCCGCGCTCGCCAGGTATTCTGCCCATGGCTGATCAAAACTAATGATGTAGGGAGTGCGCGGATCGAGACGTTGGACCTCGTCGATGGCCGCGACCGCCAGCCGCAATCGCTGCTCTTCATTCAGTTTGATCGCACCATCGAGATTCATCCGGGCTGAGCAGTTCCATACGTGGACCTTGCCACGATACCGTTCGACAACGGCGCGGACGTATTGAATCACGCTCACTTGTACCTGGTCGAAATCGTCTCCCCAGATGTGCAGCCAGTCTGGCGTGTGGTGTTTATCGAGCTGGAGCAGTGGACCGCCCAGAATGCGCATCCCCTGGTTACGACACGTATCGAGCTGCCGGTCGAAGGCATTCCACGAGAACTTGCCGGCGGATTGCTCGATGTCTCTCCAGTTGAAAGCAATCATGGCCGAGTTAAACGTAGCGACGAGCTCAGAAAGCTCGGGGCTGGATAATTCGCGACCATCCATCCGGATCGCAAGAAACGTGGGGAGCGTCGGAGAATTGGACTGTCGCGCCGCGGAGGCCTGCTCGGCAAAACCGGTGGCGAGTCGATCCATCGTGTTGAGTGCCAGAGAAATTGCCTCCGCCGACAAGTTCGCTGCACGTTTGATATCCGTCCCGGACGTCGCTGCCTGGGAGAACGCCGACACAACACGCTGCATTTCGCCGGTGAACGCCGGCGGGAGCATCAACCCCATGAACTGCCAATCCGCGGTTTGATTTCGCAAGC